>CANJKG010000068.1 GCA_947474775.1 Caulobacteraceae bacterium
CGGCGGGGCGGCCGTTCCAGCTTGAATCGGGAGAGGTTGCGACTAGACGGCGGGAAGACCCAAGCGTCGCAACGCCGCGCGACCCACCGCCGCGCCGGTGGCGAAGCAGGCCTGCAGCAGGTAGCCGCCGGTGGCGGCCTCCCAGTCCAGCATCTCGCCGGCGGCGAAGACGCCCGAGCGGTCGCGGAGCATCAGGTCGTCGCCCAGGGCCGAAAAGCGCAGGCCGCCGGCCGACGAGATGGCGCGGGCCAGGGGCTGGACGCCGGTCAGGATGACGGGGACGCACTTGATGAGCCGGGCGAGCGGGCCCGCCACCACAGGAAGGTCGACGCCGTGGGCCTCGCGCAGCAGGCCGATCTCGGCGGGCGAGAGGTGGGCGGCCTTGCGCAGATAGGTGCTGGCGGTCTCGCCAGGCTTGCGCGGACGTGCGGCCAGCCGGCCGGTGAGGCGAGGCGCGGTCTCGTCCGGGCGCAGGTCGATCTCGAGGGCGGCGCGGCCGCGGGCGTCGATGGCGGCGCGCAAGGCCGGCGACAGGGCGTAGACGCCGCCGCCTTCCAGGCCGTAGCGGGTGATCACGGCCTCGCCGCGCACCGAGCGGCCGTCGAAGGCGAGCGCGATGGGTTTCAGGGGCGCGCCGGCGAACCGTTCGCGGAAGACGTCGCTCCAGGCCACGTCGAAGCCGGCGTTGGCGGGGCGGAACGGGGCGACGTCGTCGAACAGGCCTGCCCAGGCCCCGTCGGAGCCGAGCCTGGGCCAGCTCGCCCCGCCCAGGGCCAGGATCGTGACGTCGGGGCGAGCGATTTCCTCGGATCCGTCATCGGCCTGGAGGCGCAATCCGCCGTCGGCGTCCCAGCCCAGCCAGCTGGTCCGGGTACGGATGGTGACGTCCTGGGCTGCGAGGCGGGCGAGCCAGGCGCGCAGCAGGGGCGAGGCCTTCATGGCCTTCGGGAACACCCGGCCGCTGGAGCCGGTGAAGGTTTCCTGGCCCAGGCCATGCGTCCACTCGACCAGAGCGGTGGGCGGAAAGGCCTCCAGGAACGGTCGTATCCGGTCGGCCGCCTCGCCGTAGCGGCCCGCGAAGGCCTCGAACGGCTCGCCGTGGGTCAGGTTCAGCCCGCCGCGGCCAGCCATAAGCAGCTTGCGGCCTACGGACGGCATGCGCTCGTAAATGGTGACGGACGCCCCGCCGGCGCTCAGGATCTCGGCCGCCATCAGGCCGGCGGGACCCGCGCCGATCACGGCGGCGGTTGGCGGCAGGGCGGGCGGGCTGGTCATGGGCGACCTTTGGGGCCGCCCGTCCGCCAGGGCAAGGCGCGAAGCCGCTTGCAGCGCCGGACGGGTGGGGCCATCTGGGGCCGATGCCCGTCTCCGCCGCCTATCGTCCCGATCCGACCCTGCCCGCCCTTGGGCCGGAGTTCGGCGACCCCGTGCGGGCGGCGGATTTCCCCAAGACCACCCTGCGGTTCCGCAACGACCGGGCGGCCGCCACGGTCGGGCTGGACACCCTCACCGACGTGGAGTGGGTCGCCCACTTGGGGCGCTTCGCGCCGCTGCCGGGCAACATCCATCCGCCGCTGGCGCTGCGCTACCACGGCCACCAGTTCCGCTCGTACAACCCCGACCTGGGCGATGGGCGCGGCTTCCTGTTCGCCCAGATGAGGGAGGCCGGGAGCGGCCGGCTGCTGGACCTTGGCACCAAGGGCTCGGGCCAGACGCCGTGGTCGCGGGCGGGCGACGGGCGCCTCACGCTGAAGGGCGGGGTGCGCGAGGTGCTGGCCACGGCCATGCTGGAGGCCCTGGGCGTGCCCACGTCGCGGTCGTTCTCGCTGATCGAGACTGGTGAGGCCCTGATGCGCGGCGACGAACCCAGCCCGACGCGCTCCTCGGTGCTGGTGCGGCTGTCGCACAGCCATGTCCGTTTCGGCAGCTTCCAGCGGCACGCCTTCCACGACAGCGCCGAGCGGATCGGCGCCCTGACCGATCATGTGATCGGCGCCTACTATCCCGAGCTCGCCGCCGCCAACGACAGGGCTGCGGCCCTGCTGGGCGCGGTGGTGGACCGCTCGGCGCGGCTGGTGGCTCGCTGGATGGCGGCCGGCTTCGTGCACGGGGTGCTGAACACCGACAACATGAACATCACCGGCGAAAGCTTCGACTACGGCCCCTACCGCTTCCTGCCTAACAACGACCCGAACTTCACAGCCGCCTATTTCGATTCCAGCGGCCTCTACGCTTTCGGCCGCCAGCCGGAGACCATGTTCTGGAACCTGCAGGAGCTGGCTGGCTGCCTGCGGCTGGTGAGCGGGAACGAGCCCCTGGTGGATGCGCTGAACGGCTTTGGGCCCGCATATCATCGCGAGCTGGTGGCGGCGATGCTTGAGCGGCTGGGCCTCGAGGCGCGGTCGCCGGAGGACGACCAGGGGCTGGTCCAGGCGGCGTTCCAGTCGCTGGCGGCAGGCGGCGAGCGTGTGCGGTGGGAGCCCTTCTTCTTCGACTGGTTCTGCGGCGAGCCGGCGCGCGCCCTGGCGGGTCCGCGGGCGAGCCTCTACGGCGAGGAGGGATTCGCCGATTTCCGTGAGCGGCTCGGGACCTATGCGCCCCACCGGCCGGAGCGGCTGGCCCATCTTTATTTCTCCAGGCCGGAGCCCGAGGAGCTGCTCTACGACCAGATCGAGGCCTTGTGGGCGCCGATCGCCGAGGCCGACGACTGGTCCGTCTTCGAGGCCAAGCTGGAAGGCATCGAGACCGCCCGGGTGGCATGGGGGCTGGCTGGGCAGGGGACCTAGGCGCTCGCCGCCTTCGGCCGGCTTGCCCATTGGGACAGAGCCACGCCCGCAAGCGCGATGATCGCGCCTGTCCCCTGCAGGGGGCCGATGGCCTCGGCGAACAGCAGCCAGCCGAGGGCCAGGGCCACCGCGGGTTGCACGAGGATCACCACCGAGGCGGTGGCTGTCGGCAGGCGGCCCATGGCCCAGGCGATGGAGCCCTGGCCGGCGATGTGCACGAACCCCAGTCCCAGGCAGGCCGCCCAGCCGGCGGGTCCGGCCGGCAGGATCGGCTCGTCCAGGGCGAGCGCGATCGCCAGCAGACAGGCCGCGCCCATGGCGCTCGACCAGACCATCACCTGGCCCATGCTCTCGCGCTTGCGGGCGATGCCTACCGCCAGCATGTAGAAGGCGTACCACAGCGCGCTGCCGGCGCTGAGCGCATCGCCCAGGGGCGGGTCGAGGCCCACCGCGCCGGCGCCGTCGCGGGCCAGGGCCATCATGGCCGCGCCGCTCACGGCGATGGCCACCGCCAGCAGGAACAAGGCGCGTGGGCGCTCACGAAGGAACACCCAGGCGACGAAGGTCACGATCACCGGCGTCAGGTTGGTCAGGATGGTGGCGTTGGCGACCGTGGTGTAGCGGACGCCGTAGTGCCAGAAGGCGATGTCCAGGGCGAACATAACACCGGCGATCAGCACCAGCCGCGAGGGCCGGCGCACGCCCCTGTCCGAGCGCCAGGTCATCAGCGCCAGGATCGGGGCGGCGAACAGCAGCCGCCAGAAGCCGCCCGCCGCGGCGCCGGTCTCGGTGAGGCGGGCCAGTATCGGGGCCAGGCCGATGACGCAGCCGCCGAACACCAGGGCGGCCATGGCGCGCCAGCGATCGGCAGCGGGTTCAGCCAAGGCCCATCTCCGCGCTGAGCGCGACGCGGCTGACGCCACGGGCGCGCAGCTCGCGCAGGGTCTCGGCGCGGTCGCGCTTGGCGTAGCGCCGGCCGTCCGGGCCGGTGAGCAGGCGGTGGTGGCGGTAGACCGGCGTGGGCAGGTCCAGCAGGGCCTGCAACAGGCGCTGGACGTGGGCGGCCTCGAACAGGTCGCGGCCACGTATCACATGGGTGATCCCCTGCAGGGCGTCGTCGAAGACCACGGCCAGGTGATAGGCCACGCCCACGTCCTTGCGGGCCAGGACCACGTCGCCTCCCAGGGCAGGGCGGGCCTGGATCAGGCCGTGCTCGCCGGAGGGACCTTCGCCCTCCTCGAGGAAGGTCAAGTCCTCAAAGCCGCCCAGGGCCTGTTCTGCGGCGGCGAGCGACAGGCGCCAGGCGAAGGGCTCGCCGGCGGCCACGCGGCGCGCCTCCTCAGCGGCCGGCAAGGGCGCGCCCCGGAATGCCTCCATGGCGCCGTGCGGGGCCTGGGCGATAGTCTCCGCCACATCGCGCCGGGTGCGGAAGCAGCGGTAGACCAGGCCCCGGGCGGCGAGGCGCGCCAGCGCGCCGGCATAGTCGCCGAGGTGCTCGGACTGGCGGCGGACCGGCGTCTCCCAGGCTAGCCCGAGCCAGGCCAGATCCTCGCCGATGGCCGCTTCATACTCGGGGCGACTGCGGGTGACGTCGATGTCCTCGATGCGGAGCAGGAAGCGGCCGCCGGCCGCCTGGGCGGCCTGCCAGGCGGCGAGCGCCGAAAAGGCGTGGCCGCGATGCAGCAAGCCGGTGGGCGAGGGCGCGAAGCGGGTGACGAAGGGTGTGGCCACGCCGGGCCCTTAGAGCAGGATCGGTTCGGATGGAATCATCTGAGCCGTGAATCCTGCTCTAAATCAAAAGTGTAGAGCCTGATTCACGGATCGATCCGAGCCGATCAGGCCCTAGCGGCCGGACATCCGCGGAAACAGTCCCATCTGGTCGAACACCGCGCGCAGGAACGGCTTCTCGCCGCCTAGCGCGTCCTTCAGATGGTCGAACTGCTTGAAGCCGGCCATCTCGGCCAGGCCGTGGGCGGCGCACCAGGCCGCCGCCGTGGCCAGCTCCAGCTCGATGCGCGCGTCGGGATCGCCGCCCACCTCAACCAGCGTGCGGCGCACGGTGGCGAAGGCGCCCTGCTCGGGTTCGTGCAACTGGTCGGGCAGCGATTCCTGGTCGCGGGCGTGGTCGTACATCACCCGATACAGGGCCGGATGGTCGATGGCGAAACAGACATAGGCCACGCCCAGCGCGGTGATCCGGCCGCGCCCGGCGGGGGCCTCGTCGCGGGCGCGGGCCAGGGCGGCGTCCAGCATGAGCCAGCCTTCATGGGCGACGGCGCCCATCAGCTCGTCCTTGTCTTTGAAGTGGTGGTATGGCGCGGCGGGACTGACGCCCGCCCCGCGCGCCACCGCGCGCATGGACAGCGCGCCAGGTCCCTCCGCCTCCAGCAGGGCGCGGGCGGCGTCCACCAGGGCGCGGTGCAGGTCGCCATGGTGGTAGGGCCGCCGGCCGCCGGACTCAGATTCCCTCATGGCGGCCAGCTTAATTCTGAATCTGAGCGGCGTACAGATATCTTGACAATGATTAGACAGGTTCCTAATTTAAGCACTGTTCAGATTTGCCTGAACCGTCTCCGATCATCGGAGGCGTCAAGAAAAGAAACGGATGTGTGTCATGACTATTGTGTCCCTCAGAACCTTCGAACGGGCTTTCGACCGCGCCGCGCCGGCGCTCCTGCTGGCGCTGGGCCTGGTGTCCGCCGCGGCCTTCGTCCTGATCGGAGCCTGACGGTCCAGGGGAGGAAGGGATTGCGCCCTTCCTTCCCGCCGCGAGAATCCGGAGTCATGGAGATGTCGCGGTGAATGGCCTATAGTTTCGGAACGGCGGGATTCGCGCCCACGCGGATCACCGTCCAGCCATCGGAACGGGGGTCTGTCTTCAATCCCACGGCCAACGCCATAGGCGCCCGCGAGCGCCACGGGAGCACCCGCCATGCAGGTGCTTAGCCGCCCGCCACCCGGGCGCCCCGCCCTCGTCTTGAACGCCGACTACCGGCCGCTCAGCTATTATCCGCTTTCGCTGTGGCCCTGGCAGGACGTGATCAAGGCCGTCTTCCTGGACCGCGTGGACATCGTCTCCACCTATGACCAGGTGGTGCACTCCCCCTCCTTCGAGATGAAGCTGCCCAGCGTGGTGTCGCTGAAGCACTATGTCGCCCAGGACCGGCCTCCGGCCTTCACCCGCTTCAACCTGTTCCTGCGGGATTCCTTCTCCTGCCAGTACTGCGCCTCCACCGAGGACCTGACCTTCGACCACGTAATCCCCCGCTCGCGGGGCGGGCGCACGACGTGGGAGAACATCGTCACCGCCTGCGCCCCCTGCAACCTGACCAAGGGCGGCCGGATGCCGCGCGACGCCGGCATGCAGCCGCGCCACAAGCCGCGCCGCCCAAGCGCCCACGAACTCCAGGAACGCGGCCGCCGCTTCCCGCCCCACCACCTGCACGAGAGCTGGCTGGACTACCTCTACTGGGACATCGAGCTGGAGGCTTAGGGGCGGTTCGGCGGGATCGGCGCCAGCGCATGACAGATGCGTATACCGGGGTTCTTTGAGCGGGATCAAGGCCAGGCGCGGGGCGGGGCCTTAGCGTCCCTGTAGCTGGACCATGATGTCCGCTTGATCAGAGGAGCAATTCTGTGAGCGC
Source organism: Caulobacteraceae bacterium (assembly GCA_947474775.1). Taxonomy (GTDB): domain Bacteria; phylum Pseudomonadota; class Alphaproteobacteria; order Caulobacterales; family Caulobacteraceae; genus Phenylobacterium. Next base: position 6,431 of record CANJKG010000068.1, read on the forward strand.
CACCCACCACCTCATCGCTGGCAGCCGCGTGGAAGGCCAGCCCGTGTTCTCCAAGAACGGCAAGAGGCTCGGGAAGATCGACGATCTCATGATCGACAAGGCCAGCGGGAAGACGGCCTATGCGCTGATGTCTTTCGACGGTTTCCTGGGACTGGACAAGCAGTACTATCCGGTCCCCTGGGACATGCTCGACTACAACCCCGCCAAGAAGGCGTTCGTCGTGCCATTGACCCGCACCCAGATCGAGGCCGGCCACCACGTCGCCGACAAGGAAGTCGAGGACGAGATCGAGTGGCGCGAGAAGGTCCATAACTACTATGGCGCCATCCCCTACTGGTGAGGGCCACGGCGCGCGCCCTTTCGGCGGCGCCGACGGTGATCGCGGGTTCAAGCTCCGCTAGGATGCGGCGGCCGGGGGCTCCGGCGAAGAGCCGCGTCATGGGACCGCCGGATGAAGTCACCGCGATCGACACGGTTTGGGCGTCTTGAACCGCCCGTCGACCACCGCCTGGGCGAGGTCGCGGTTGGTGGCCGAGACGATGCGCACGTCGACCTTGATGGAGCGCTTGGCGCCCACCGGGTCGATCTCGCTCTCCTGCAGGGCGCGCAGCAGCTTGACCTGGATGTCCAGGGGCAGTTCGCCTACCTCGTCCAGGAACAGGGTGCCGCCGTTGGCCTCCTGGAACTTGCCCAGGTGCTTGTCGTGGGCGCCGGTGAAGCTGCCTTTCTCGTGGCCGAACAGGATGGATTCCACCAGGTTCTCGGGGATGGCGCCGCAGTTCACCGCCACGAAGGGCTTGCCGGCGCGTTCCGACGAGCCGTGGACGGCGCGCGCGATGACTTCCTTGCCGACCCCGCTCTCGCCAGTGATCAACACGGGGATCGAGGACTTGGCGGCCCGCTCGCCCAGGCGCTTGACCATGGTCATGGCGGGCGACGAGCCGATCAGGTCGGCGAAGCTGGTGCGGCCGGTCTGGTGCTTCTTGAGCCGGTCCACCTCGCCCTTCAGGGCGCCCATGGACAGCGCGTTGCGGATCGAGACGATGATCCGTTCCGGTGAGGCCGGCTTGACGAAGAAGTCGATGGCCCCGGCCTGCATGGCCTGGACCACGGTGTCGATGCCGCCAGTGGCGGTGACCACGATCACCGGCTGTTTGCAGCCGCGGGCGCGTATCTCGGCCAGGGTGTCCATGCCCGATATGCCGGGCATCATCAGGTCGAGCAGGATCACATCGGCATGCGCCCCGGAGGCGAGGCGGGCCACCGCCTCGTGGCCGTCCGCGGCATGGGCGACCGCGAAACCTTCGCGCTCCAGCACCGCCTGAATCAGCCGACGTTGAGTCGGGTCGTCGTCCACGACGAGAACCGTCTTGGTCATTTGAACACATCCACCGTGACTGGACGCTCGTCTCATGGGACGAGGCCTCGTTATGTCGCGAATTGGTACAGCAGGTGGGTAAAGGCGGAGTTTCGGAGACCTGAGTCAGATGTTAACGCGTGGGCGTCGCTTCCCGCCGGGCGGGTGGGCGCGCTAAAGGAGCGCCATGAACGCCCCCCTCGCCGAGACCCTGCCCGCCTGGCGGCTGGACGACCTCTACGCCGGCCGCGAAGACCCCCGCATCGAGGCCGACACCGCCGCCGCCGAGGCCGCCAACGACGCGCTGGCTGCCCTGGAAGGACGTTTTGTCGCGCTGCGGGCCGATCCCGCCGGCCTGGGCCAGCTGCTGGACAAGGCCATCAAACTCTATGAGCAGGCCACCAACGGGCTGTGGGCGGTGGCCGCCTTCGCCTCGCTGTCGTCCTCGGTGGCGCGCAACGACCCGGCCTGGTCCAAGTTCGAGGCCGACTTCCGGGTCAGGGCCTCGCAGATCGGGGCCAAGAGCCTGTTCTTCACCCTGGAGATCAACCAGCTGGAGGACGCCGAGATCGAGGCGGCCCTGGCCGCCTCGCCCGCCGCCGCCCGCTGGCGGCCCTGGATCCGGCGGGTGCGGCTGGGCCGGCCGCACGAACTGTCGCCCGACCTGGAGCGGATGCTGATCGATCGCGCCCCGGCCATGGCCAACTGGAGCCGGCTGTCGGACGAGACCCTGGCCAAGCTCTCGGTGCGTGTCGGCCGCGAGAAGCTGACCCTGTCCGAGGCCCTGAACCGGCTGTCCGATCCCGATGCGGCGCGGCGCAGGCAGGCGGCTCAGGCCCTGGCCAGGGACCTGGAGGCGGATAGCGCGACCCTTGCGCTGTGCCTCAACACCCTGGCCTTCGAGAAGCAGGTGGAGGACCGATGGCGGCGCTATCCCGATCCGGCGTCGGGCCGCCACCTGGCCAATGAGGTGGACGCCGAGTCCGTGGCCGCCCTGGAGGCCGCGGTTGTGGACTCCTACGCCAGCGTCAGCCACCGCTACTACCGGCTGAAGGCCCGCGCCATGGGCCGCGACCAGCTAGACCACTGGGACCGCAACGCCCCGCTGGAGACCAGCCAGCCGCGCACCTATGGCTGGGACGAGGCCAAGGCCATGGTGCTGGAGAGCTTCGCCGACCTGGCGCCGCGGTTCGCGGACACCGCCCAGACCTTCTTCACCCATCCCTGGATCGATGCTCGCCCCCGGCCCGGCAAGCAGTCGGGCGCCTATTCCCACCCGGTGACCGCCGACCGGCACCCCTATGTGCTGATGAACTTCATGGGCGAGCGGCGCGATGTGCTGACCCTGGCCCACGAACTGGGGCATGCGGTGCACCAGACCCTGGCCCGGCCCCTCGGCACGTTACTGGCCGACACCCCGCTGACGCTCGCCGAGACCGCGTCGATCTTCGGCGAGGGGCTGGTGTTCGAGCGCCTGCTGGCGAGAGCCTCAAAGGCCGAGCGGCGGGGCCTGCTGGCCGGCAAGATCGAGGACGGGATCAACACCGTGGTCCGTCAGATCGCCTTCCACCGCTTCGAGACCCGCTTCCATGCCGCGCGCCTGCAGGGCGAGCTGTCGCCGGAGGAGATCGGCGGCCTGTGGCTGGAGATCATGGGCGAGAGCCTGGGCCCGGCGGTGAAGCTCAACCGTGGCTACGAGCACTACTGGGCCTACATCAGCCACTTCGTGCATGCGCCGTTCTACGTCTACGCCTACGCCTTCGGCGACCTCCTGGTCCGGGGGCTTATGGAGAAGCGGCGGGAGGACCCGGCCGGTTTCGCGCCGCTCTACGAGGCGCTGCTCGCCGCCGGGGGCACCAAGACCTATGTGGAGGCGCTGGAGCCGTTCGGCCTGGACCCCCGCCAGAAGGCCTTCTGGGCGGCCGGCATGAAGCAGATGGAGCGCCTGGTGGACGAGTTCGAGGTGCTGGTCTGAGGCATGACTGAGGAAATTTCGAAACCCGCCGCTCCCGCCGGCGAAATCTATGACGACCGGCCCTATGTGGTGAACGCGGCCGACCTGCCCGAGGAGATCCGTTCGCCGCTCAAGCCGTTCAAGGGCGAGAAGCCGCCGGCCCCCCAGTGGTTCAGGGACGCCATCGCCCAGGAGCCCGAGCGGCGGTTCGTCACATCGGCCGGCGCCAGGATCGAACTCCTGACCTGGGGCGAGATCGGCAAGCCCGGCCTGCTGCTGGTCCACGGCAACAGCGCGCACGCCGACTGGTGGAGCTTCATCGCCCCGTTTCTGGCCACCGAGTATCGGGTGGCGGCCATGACGCTGGCCGGCATGGGCCCCTCGGACTGGCGCGACAGCTATGCGCCGTGGGTGTTCGCCGAGGACGCCGAGGCCTGCGCCCAGGCGGCCGGGCTCTACGCGGACGGCAGGGCGCCGGTCTACATCGGCCACTCCTTCGGCGCGGCGCAGGTATTCCATGTGGCGGTCAATTTTCCCGAACAGCTGCGCGCGGCGATCTTCATCGACTGCGGCTTCGGGCCGGTCCCCTCGGTGCTGGAGGAGCGGGCCCAGCGGACCACCGAGGAGCGGCTGGCGCTCACCCGGCAGCGTCCGACGCAAGTCTATCCGACCCTGGAGGCGGCCCTGGCCAGGTTCCGTCTGGCGCCGCCGCAGCCCTGCGAGAACCTCTACATCGTCGACCATATCGCCCGCCGCTCCCTGAAGCGCGCGCCGCTGGCGGACGGGTCGGGCGAGGGCTGGACCTGGTGCTTCGATCCCAACATCTGGGCCAAGCTCGACTTCTCGCGCACCGTGCCCCACGGCCAGCCGGTCTCCAGCTTCCAGACGCCGATGATCCATTTCCTCGGGGAGCATTCGCAGGTCATGGAACGGCGCCAGGCGGGCGATAGCCGCCCGCCCGCCGGCCTCACCGAGATCATGATCCCCGATTCGCACCACCATGTGATGATCGACCAGCCCCTGGCCCTGGTGGCGGCGCTGCGGACGGCGCTCACCCTGTGGGCGTGAAACCGGCGCCGGAAACCATGCCGGCTTGAGCGTGACCGCGGTCTCGTGTAGCACCCGGCAAGCGGGTTTTTCAGGTGAGAGAGCGCCGAGGCATGGCCGAGCAGTCTTCCGATTACCACCACGGCGAGATGGACATTCATCAGCAGGCCGCGACCTACGAGCTGGTGATGGCGATCACCAAGTGGAGCAGCCTCTACCTGATCGCCGGCCTGCTGGCCTTGACCCTGTGGTTCTGCACCGACGCCGGCTTCATGGCCGGGCTGATCAGCGCGATCGTGGTCATCGTCCTGGGCACCCTGGCCCTGCGCAAGCGGGGCGGACCGGGCCACTGAAGCCCATCGGTGGACATCGCGTGAGTCGCCCGCCCATCTTGCCGCCCCCACTGCCAGACCGGGGGATGATGGCGGCATGACGCTCATCGCCGTGACGAGAGAGCGCCGCGCGGGCGAGACCCGTGTGGCCGCCGTTCCGGAGACGGTGAGGAAGCTGGTCTCCGCGGGCTACGAGGTCCGCGTAGAGACCGGGGCCGGCGTCGCCGCCGCCTATCCCGACGCCGACTACGCCGCCGCCGGCGCGCGCATCGCCCCCGACGCCAGGGCCACGCTCGACGACGCCGACATCGTCTTCAAGGTCCGCGCCCCCGACAAAGCGGAGATCACCGCCATGAAGGCCGGCGCCTTGCTGGTGGGCCTGCTCAATCCGCACCAGGACCGCGCCACGCTGGACGCCCTGGCGGCGGCCAAGATCACCGCCTTCACCATGGAGTTCGTGCCCAGGATCACCCGGGCGCAGGTGATGGACGCCCTGTCCTCCCAGGCCAACCTCGCCGGCTATCGCGCGGTGGTGGAGGCCGCCCTGGTCTATGGCCGTGCGCTGCCGATGATGATGACCGCCGCCGGCACCGTGGCGCCCGCCAAGGTGTTCGTGATGGGCGCCGGCGTCGCAGGGCTGCAGGCCATCGCCACCGCCCGGCGGATGGGCGCCCTGGTCACCGCCACCGATGTACGTCCCGCCGCCAAGGAGCAGGTGGAGAGCCTGGGCGCCAAGTTCATCGCGGTGGAGGACGAGGAGTTCAAGGCCGCCGAGACCGCCGCCGGCTACGCCAAGGAGATGAGCGCCGAATACCGAGCAAAGCAGGCGGCCCTGGTCTCCGACCATATCAGGAAGCAGGACATCGTGATCACCACCGCCCTGATCCCGGGCCGGCCGGCGCCGCGCCTGGTCACCGCCGACCAGGTGGCCACCATGCGCACCGGCTCGGTGCTGGTGGACCTGGCGCTGGAGCAGGGCGGCAATGTCGAGGGCGCGGTGGCCGACCAGGTCATCGAGACCGAGGGCGGCGTGAAGATCGTGGGCTACGCCAACCTGCCCGGCCGCATCGCCACCGACGCCTCGGCCCTCTACGCCCGCAACCTCAACGCCTTCGCGGGGCTGCTGTTCGACAAGGAGGGCGCCTTCGCCCCGGACCTGGAGGACGAGATCCTCAAGGCCGCCATGGTCACCCATGGCGGGGCGATCACCCACCCGGCGCTCGCGAAATGAGAGGACGCTGATGGAAGCCGTCGATCCCACAGTCTTCCGCCTGGCCATCTTCGTGCTGGCGATCTTCGTCGGCTACTACGTCGTCTGGAGCGTGACTCCGGCCCTTCACACGCCGCTTATGGCGGTGACCAACGCCATCTCCTCGGTGATCATCGTGGGCGCCCTGGCGGCGGCCGCGGCCCACAGCCCGGACGGGACCCTGACCCAGAACGTGCTGATCTCCAAGGGCGCCGGCGCGGTGGCCGCGGGCCTGGCGGCGGTGAACATCTTCGGCGGCTTCCTGGTCACCCAGCGCATGCTGGCGATGTACAAGAAGAAGGAGCATCGCAAGTGAGCCGCTCCGCCTTCGGCCTGGACCTGCGCCCATGAGCGCGAACCTCGCCGCGATCGCCTACCTGGTCTCCGGCGTCCTGTTCATCCTGGCGCTGCGCGGGCTCTCCAGCCCCACCACCAGCCAGGCGGGCAACCGCAACGGCATGGTCGGCATGGCCATCGCGGTGGCCGCGACGCTGGCCACCCTGTGGAGCCAGGGCCTGCTGGACGCCATCACCATCGGCCTGATCGTGGCCGGCGTCGGCGTGGGCGGGATCGTCGGCGCGGTGATCGCCAGGCGCGTGGCCATGACCTCCATGCCGCAGCTGGTGGCCGCCTTCCACAGCCTGGTGGGCATGGCCGCCTGCCTGGTGGCCGTGGCCGCCATCCATGCGCCCGACGCCTATGGCATCGCCAACGGCCACGGGGGCGTGCATGCGGCCTCGCTGGTGGAGCTTTCCCTGGGCCTGGCCATCGGCGCCGTGACCTTCACAGGCTCGGTGATCGCCTTCGCCAAGCTGAACGGCAACATGAGCGGCGCGCCGATCCTGCTGCCCGCCCGCCACCTGCTGAACCTGGCCATCGCGGTCGCCATCGTGGGCCTGACCGTGGTCCTGGTGATGAGCGGCGGTACGGCCATCTGGGCCTTCTGGGCGATCTTCGCCCTGGCCCTGCTGGTCGGCGTGACCCTGATCATCCCCATCGGCGGCGCGGACATGCCCGTCGTGGTGTCGATGCTGAACAGCTACTCCGGCTGGGCGGCGGCGGCGCTGGGCTTCACGCTGGAGAACGTCACCCTGATCATCACGGGCGCCCTCGTGGGCTCGTCGGGCGCGATCCTCAGCTACATCATGTGCAAGGCGATGAACCGCAGCTTCATCTCCGTGATCCTCGGCGGCTTCGGCGC
>CANJKG010000069.1 GCA_947474775.1 Caulobacteraceae bacterium
AGCTGCAGGGCGTATTCGGCGAGGGCGGCGCCCGGCGTCCGGGTGGTGGAGATGTCGTAGACCAGCAGGCGGGTGTTGTTGCGGCGCAGGCCGATGTTGGTGGGATTGTCCTGCAGGGTCGCGCTTTGCAGGATCGTGACCAGCCGTGACCCGTCAGGCGAGACGGAGATTCCCTCGTAACCCTGTTCCGAGCGCCGCCCCGTGGAGCCGGGGGGGGGGCGGTGTCATTGGGGCCGAAGAAGACAGCCCCGCCCACACGGGGGATTATGTCGGCGGGCGCCGCGATCGCGCCGATCTGTCGGCCGGAAGCGTCGAAATAATGGATGATCGGACCGTATTCGTCGCTGACATAGAAGGTGCCGTCGCGCAGGAAGGCCAGGCCCTCCGAATCCAGCGAGACCTTGCCGGCGCCAGGGTCTCCGGACGGCGGCGTAGGGAACAGGAAATTGTTGCGTATCACGGCCGTGTTCAGGGGATTGCGGCCAGTGAACACCTGTCCGGTCGAATCCCGCAGCAGGACCCCGCCGGTGGGGGTGAGCGTGCCCTGCTGAGTAGTCGAGGGGAGGTCGGCGGCCCCCGTATAGGGCGTGAAGTTCAGGGTGAAGCGATGCACGCGCGGCGCATAGTCGATGGCGGTCGGCCCACGGTCGCTCAGCCCGAAAAGGGTGCCGGTGTAGCCTGCGGACACCCGACGCCAGGTGGAAAGATCGATCTGCAGGGCGGAAATCGACCCCAGGATGTCGCCATTGAAGTCGCGCGTGGTCGGCGACAGGCGGACCGTGCCCACCAGTCCCTGGTTGACAAAGGTGTCGTTGTTGAGACGGGCGCTCACCGGGCCGGTGATTGCGTCGACGTTCGGCCGGTTGACGGCGCGCGAGTCGGCCCATGATGCGCACGGCGCCGCCAGCGCCAGCGCTGCGCTCAGGAGAAGACTGCGGCGAAACATCGAGCGCCCCTCTTTGGTTTACGGGTCCACCTAATACCCGGTTCGGCCTAAAGGACGAATCCATAAGAATTCAATGACCGATTGTCATCGGCCCAGGCCCCGGTGAAAATCACCGTCGATGTCCGAGAACCTCTATGACCTCCTCGCCGCGGGCTTCCCGGCTGATCGCGGCAAATCCTGCTTTTTGCTGAGCGATGGCGCTGAGATCAGCTACGGCGACCTGGAGGGCGCCGCGGGTCGGGTCGCGGCGGGGCTCCTCGCCATGGGAGTCGAGCCCGGCGACCGGGTGGCGATGCAGGTGGAGAAGAGCCCCCAGGCGGTGATGATCTACCTGGGCGTCCTGAAGGCGGGCGCGATCTTCCTGCCGCTGAACCCCGCCTACACGCCAAGCGAAGTGGACTATTTCCGCCGGGACGCCGAGCCCAAGGTCTTCATCGACGACGCCCCGGGATTCGTCGCGGGCGCGGCCGGTTTCGAGCCCATGGCCGCCAGCGTCCCGCGCACTGCGGCAGATATCGCCTCGATCATCTACACCAGCGGCACCACGGGCCGCTCCAAGGGGGCGATGCTGAGCCATGGCGCGCTGGCGGCCAATGCGCTGGCCCTGCACGCGGCCTGGGAGTTCTCACCCTCCGACGTACTATTGCACGCCCTGCCGATCTTCCATGTCCACGGATTGTTCGTGGCGATGCACTGCGCCTTCCTCAGCGGCTGCCCCATGGTCTGGCTGCCGAAGTTCGCCGACGCCGAGGTGCTGGACGGACTGGCCCGTTCGACGGTGATGATGGGGGTGCCCACCTTCTACACACGCCTGCTGGAGAACCCGGGCTTCACTCGGGAAAGGGCGGCGCACATGCGGCTGTTCATCTGTGGCTCCGCGCCCCTGCTGCCGTCCACCTTCGCCGAGTTCGAGGCGCGGACCGGCCTGCGCATCCTGGAGCGCTACGGGATGAGCGAGGCGGTGATCATCACCTCCAACCCTGTGCATGGCGACCGGCTGGCGGGCAGCGTAGGCTATCCGCTGCCGGGCGTGGAGCTGAGGATCGGTGGCGGTGAAAAAACCGGCGTGATCGAGATCCGTGGTCCCAGCGTCTTCTCCGCCTATTGGCGGATGCCGGAGAAGACCGCCGAGGAATTCACCGCCGACGGCTTCTTCATCACCGGCGACGTGGGCCGGGAGGACGCCGACGGCCGCGTGTGGATCTCCGGACGCGCCAAGGACCTGATCATCTCCGGCGGCTACAACGTCTACCCTAAGGAAGTGGAGTTGGTGCTGGACGAGATGGCCGGCGTCACCGAGAGCGCGGTGATCGGCGTGCCCCACCCGGACTTCGGCGAGGCGGTGGTGGCCGTGGTGATCGGCCAGGGCGACGAGGCGGCGATGATCGCGGCGGCCCGGAGGCAGCTGGCGGCCTACAAAGCGCCCAAGCGGATCCTGTTCGTGGATGAGCTGCCCCGCAACGCCATGGGCAAGGTTCAGAAGAACGTCCTAAGGGACCGATACGCCGGCGTTTTCTGAGGTCAACGCCACCAGCAGCGCGGCGACCTTAGTCTCGGTCTCGCGGCGCTCCGACGCCGGATCGCTGTCGGCGACGATGCCCGCGCCGGCCCGCATCTCCAGCGCCCAGCCCTCGGCGTCCTCCACGAAGGCAGCGGTGCGGATCAGCACGCTGGAATCGAAGGCGCCATCCAACCCTAGGTGGAACATCGAGCCGAAGAACGGGCCCCGCGCGCCTTCCAACTGGGCGATCACCTTCATGGCCTGGACCTTGGGCGCGCCGGTGATGGAGCCGGGCGGAAAGGCGGCGCGGAACAGGTCGGCGGCCGCGCAGCCCGGCGCGAGGCGGCCGGTGACGGTGGACACCAGGTGATGGACGTTGGCGAAACTCGCCACCTTGAAAAGCTCCGGCGTCTTCACCTGGCCCGGCGTGCAGACCCGCGACAGGTCGTTGCGCATGAGATCGACAATCATCAGGTTCTCGGCGCGATCCTTGGGCGACGTCAGGAGGGCGGCGGCGAGTTCACGGTCCTGGCCCGGGTCGCGGCTGCGAGGCGCGGTGCCCTTGATGGGCTGGGTGCGCGCGGCGAAGCCCTCCGCATCGGGCGTCACGCTGACGAACCGCTCCGGGGAGTTGGAGACCACCGCGCGGCCAGGCAGGCGCAGATAGGCCGCGAACGGCGCGGGACTGAGGGCTGTCAGGCGCGCCATCAGGTCGAAGGGCCGCGCGCCGGACCCCAGCCGTCCGCGCCAGCGCCGGGCGATGTTGGCCTGGAAGATCTCCCCGGCCCGGATGCGCTCGACCACCTGGGCCACCGCGGCCTCGTAGGCGTCGGGGTCGTCGGCGAGGATGTCCGCGCGTGGAGCGGCGGCTGGCTGGGCGGGGCGCGCCAGCCAGTCCAGCGCCCTGGAGGCCGCCTCGCGGCCCCGGCCCACGGCGAACAGCCGCTGGCGTTTGTGGTCGAAGGCCAGGAGAGCCGGATACCGGGCGCAGGCCAGGTCTGGCCAAGACCCGGATCGCGGCAGGCCAAGCCGCTCTACACGGTCGCCCAGTTCATAGCCGGCCAGCCCCGCAACGCCGCCCTGGAACGGCGGCCCGGAGGGATCGATCGGCACGGTCTCGCCAGCCAGTTCGGTCAGCGTCAGGAAGGGGTCGCGCGGGTCATCGTCGGCGCATTCCAGCACCGCGTCCGGCCCGGCCATGACATAGGACCAGGGCTGGCCCTGGCCCGAGATGAAAGCCAGCGTCCAGGGCTCGTCGGCGAGGCCGGCCAGGGCGTCCAGCGGCTCACGCCAGGGCGCCTCGATGAGGGTCACGGCCTGCATCGGCCCGCCTTAGCCCGGCGCGCGTCCCATCGCAAAAGCCAAGAGAGCTGGGAGCTTCGCCGCATTCCCGACGTTTGGACCCCGCCAAGCTTTGGAGAGGAATCCCGCGGCGTCCAGATGGCCATCACGACTGTGGATCGTCCGCCACGGCGAGAGCGCCGGAAACGTGGCCCTGGCCAGGGGCGCGCCGCCCGCCTAGGCGGCGGTCTGGGGCGTCCATGCGCACGGCAGGGCCTGCCGGCGGCTGGCCGAGCGGATCGCGTCGGGGGGCTTCCTGGCCCGCGAACTGCTGGACGAGATCGCCCCTGCTCTGGCGAAGTAGCCGCCGCCCGCGCTAAGCCCGGCCGGATGATTGTCGACATCGAAGATTCCCGCGATCCGCGCATCGAGGCCTACCGGGACGTCCGCGAGCGCGACCTCGTCGGTCGCCAGGGTCTGTTTGTGGCCGAGGGCCGCGTGGTGCTGGAGAAGGCGGTCGCGGCCGGGCGCCATCCGCTGATCTCGGTGCTGCTGGCGCGCAAGCGGTGGGCGGCTATGCAGCCGGTGCTGGCTGGCCTGCCCGAGGCGACGCCGGTCTACCTCGCCGACCAGTCGGTGCTGGACACCATCGCCGGCTTCCACCTGCACCGCGGCGTGCTGGCCCTGGGACGCCGGGCGGAGCCGCCAGCGGAGGGGTTGCTCTCAGCCTTGCCGGCGGAAGCCCTGGTGGTTGCCCTGTCCGGGATCGCCAACCACGACAACATGGGCGGGGTGTTCCGCAACGCCGCGGCCTTCGGGGCCGATTCGGTGCTGCTGGATGACTCCTGCTGCGACCCCCTCTATCGCAAGGCCATCCGGGTGTCGGTGGGCGCGGCGCTGACCATGCCCTTCGCCCGGGCGGGAACCGACGCTCAACTGATACGCCGGCTGGAGGCGCACGGCTTCGAGGTCATGGCGCTCTCGCCCAGCGGCGGGGCGGAGCTGGCGAGGTTTGTCCCGAGCGGCGCCAGGATCGCGGCCTTGATCGGCGCCGAGGGGCCGGGCCTACCGCCTGACCTGCTCGGCCGAACCCGCAGCGTGCGGATCCCCATGTCCGGGGGGTTCGATTCCCTGAACCTCGCCACCACCAGCGGGATCGTGTTGCACCACCTGCGAACCGTCCGAGGTTAGGCGGCCTGTCGCGCCGCCCCGGGCGCACCGAACACGAAGGCCGAGACCACCACGTCCATCACCGTGTCGCGGAGGGCGACCGCGCCGGGCTCGCCCTCGGCGGCGCCGGCCGCCACAAACAGCGGCGCCAGGTGCTCCTCGCGTGGGTGGGCTTCGTGGGCGTGGGGCGCTGTCGACCAATGGCGCAGGGCCTCGTCGCGCTTGGCGGGATCGGCCAGGGCTTCGGCCAGCCAGGCGTCGAACACCGCCGAGCGCGCGGTGAATGCCGGCGAAAAGCCTCCCATGTTGTGCCAGCTCATGCCCGAACCGATGATCAGCACGCCCTCGTCCCGCAGGGACGCCAGCGCGCGTCCGGCCGCCAGATGCTCCTGCGGCGACAGACCCGCCTTCAGCGACATCTGGACCACCGGGATGTCGCCCTGCGGCTCGACCAGCAGCAGGGGAACGAACACGCCGTGGTCCCAGCCGCGCTGGTGATCTTCGGCGGATGCGATACCTGCGGCGCGCAGCAGATCGCGCACCCGGGCCGCCAGGGCGGGCGAGCCCTCGGCGTCGAAGCGCAGGCGATAGGTGGGCTCAGGGAAGCCGCCGTAGTCATAGATCAGCGACGGCCTGGGCGCAGAGCCGACGGTGAACGCCGCTGTCTCCCAATGGCCACTGACCACCAAGATCGCCTTCGGCCGTTCGGGCAGGCCGGCGACCAGCCCCTTCAGCCAGCCGGCCATCCGGTCCCAGGTGTCGGCCGGCCCACGCGTCCATTCCATGAAGAAGCAGGGCCCGGCGCCGTGCGGGATGAAATAGGTGGGCTGGGTCACAGCTGTTGCTCGATCCAGTCGGCAAAGGTCTGGCCGAAGGCTTTCAGGAATTCGGCGGTCTTCTCGTTGGTCAACTCCCCCTTGTCGTCGAACAGGGAAAACGCGTTACCCACATAGGCCTCGTGCGGCAGGGCGGGCATGTTGAGGAACACCAGCGACTGGCGCAGGTGGTGATTGGCCCCGAAGCCGCCGATGGCGCCCGGCGAAACGGAGACCACCGCCGCCGGCTTGCCGCTCCAGGCGCTGGCGCCGTAGGGGCGGGAGCCCACGTCGACGGCGTTCTTCAGCACGGCGGGGACCGAGCGGTTGTACTCGGGCGTCACGAACAGGACGGCGTCGGCCGCCTTGATGTGCGCACGGAAGCCCGTCCACGGCTGCGGCGGGTTGGGCTCGACATCCTCGTTGTAGAAGGCGAGGTCGCCGATCTCGACGAACCTGAAGGTGAGCGAGGCGGGCGCCAGCGCGGCGATGGCCTTGGCGACTTTGCGGCTCACCGAATCCTTGCGAAGGCTGCCGACGATAACGGCGACGGTGCGTTGGGACATGAGAGTACACTCCGGAGTTATTAGATTCGTGGGAATTTTGGTGGGCTATCAGCGCCGGCCGATCTTTCTATCCAGGCTGTAGGGGCCCGCGCCGGCGGCGGCGAGGTAGAGGAAGATGAAGCAGTAGAGGATGGCCCCGTCGCCCTGGTTCACCACCGGATAGAGGTTCTGAGGGGCGTGGAACATCCAGTACGCCACGGCCATCTGGCCCGACGCGATGCAGGCCGCGGGGCGGGTGAACAGGCCCAGCATTATCAGGGTCCCGGCGACCAGTTCGACGACGCCGCCGACGCCCATCAGGCTCAGCAGCTCCTGCTGGCCCGGCTGGGCTCCCGGCGGAAGGCCCGCCACCTTCACCAGGCCGTGGAAGAGGAACAGCAGCCCCGCGACGATGCGGAGCAGGGCGTGCGCGGATGGCGCGAAGCGGGCGGTGGGCATCTAAGTACTTCCTTTCGCAGCCAGGCCGCGCTGGGCGGTTATCTGGCTCCTCGCTTCATTGTTGATAATCCCACACTCTTGGATCAGTCTGCGTCCAAATCGGAAATAATCGAATGGACCGGCTGGACGAGATCAACGCCTTCACCCTGGTTGCGGATGCACGCAGCTTCACACAGGGGGCCCGGCGACTGGGCGTCTCGGGCGCGCAGGTCTCCAAGCTGGTGGCCCGCCTGGAGAACCGGCTGGGCGCGCGGCTCTTGAACCGAACCACCCGCGACGTTTCGCTCACTGATACTGGCCGCGCCTACCTTGCCCGCGCCCGGGAGTTGGTCGCTGAGTTCGAGGCGCTTGAGACGGCCGTCCGCGACCAGGGCGGGCCCCGCGGCCTGCTTCGCATCACCGCCCCCGTGTCCTTCGGGGCCAGCCAGCTGCAGCCCGTTCTGCTGGATTTCGCCGCCGCCTATCCCGAGGTCGGGCTGGAGGTGTCCTTCTCCGACCGAGCGGCCAACCTGGTGGACGAGGGCTTCGACACGGCGGTGCGGATCGGACGACTGACGGATTCCTCCCTCGTGGCCCGCAAGCTGGCGGAGGTGCGGGTGATCACCTGCGCATCGCCGGACTACCTCGCCGCCCACGGCGAGCCGCAGCGCCCCTCGGACCTGATCCACCACCAGGCGATCCTGGACCTGAACGTCCGCGACCCTCACATCTGGCCGTTCGCTCACGGCGGCGAGCCAATCGACGTGCGCGTGGACGGCCGGCTGCGGTTCTCCAGTCCGGATGTCTGCCTGGAGGCGGCCAAGGCAGGCTTCGGCGTGGCGCGATCGCCGGACTTCGTGGCCTCCGCCGACCTGCGCGCCGGTAGGCTCCAAGTTATCCTGGCGGCGTTCGAGCCCGACCCGGTCCACCTGTTCGCCGTCTATCCCCACGGACGCCACCTGGCGGCCAAGGTGCGGGTGTTCGTGGATTTCCTCGCCGACCGGTTCAAGGGCGAGCCGGCGTGGCGGCGAGGGTGGAGTTAGGCGGTCCACGGTTTCACGCTTGATTTCTCGCGCCTCGCGGGCTGGTTAGGGCCATGGCGCGCGGCGCGGAAGTCTTGGTGGCGGGAGCGGGCGCTCTGGGCCTGACGACCGCGCTCGCTCTGGCCGACGCGGGCTGCCGGGTGACGGTTTGCGATCCAGCTCTGATGGGGGTCGGCGCCTCCGGGGTTGCCGCCGGCCTCCTGGCGCCGGTGACCGAGGCGGCGCTCGACGAGGAGGCGCGGCCGCATTTCCACCAGCTGTTGGCTGGCCGCGACCTTTGGCCCGGACTGGAGGCGCGGATCGGGCTGGTCGTGGATCGCACGGGTTCGCTGGCGGTGGGTGATGGGGCCTGGTTGGCGGCTCTGGCCAGAGGCATGGCTGGCCTTGGCGTGCACGGGGCCCTGATTGGGGGCGCCACCGCGCGGGCGCTGACGCCCGGACTGTCAGAGGCCTTCGACATCGCGCTCCTATGCAGGGAGGATTGGCGCTTCCACACAGGCGCGGCCCTGGTCGCCCTGCGGCGGGCGGGCGAGGCGGCGGGTGTCACCTTCGAGGCGCGAAAGGTGGACGGGCGGAAATCCGCCGACGTCCTGGTGGTGGCCACCGGGGCGTCCCGCAGCGGCCTGGCGCCTGAGCTGGCCTCCCTCTCGGCGATCAAGGGCCACATCGTGCGGGTGAAGACCGATCTTCCGGCCGGTGCGGTGATCCGCGCCCAGGTCGGTTACGCCGCCTCGGCGGGCGGCAGACTGGCGGTGGGCGCGACCATGGAGGCGGGCGTTGAGGACCCCGCGGTCGATCCTGCGAAGGGGGAGCCGCTGCTGGACCTAGCCGCGCGGCTGTTCCCCGGGCTGGCGAACTCGCCCTACACACTCTCCGCCGGCATCCGCGCCACAACCCCTGATGGCCTGCCGATGGTGGGCGCCAGTACGGAGCCCGGCGTGATGTTGGCCGCCGGAGCGCGCCGCAACGGCTGGCTGCTGGCGCCGCAGGTCGCCCGGATCGTCACGGCCCATGTGACCGGCGCCGATCCGGGCCCCTACGCCCCCCGGATGGACCCGCGGCGGTTCAGTTCACCCTGAAGCGGATCGGGATACGCACCTCGCCACCCTCCACGGGGCGTCCGTCCAGGGTCTGGGGATTCATCCGGAAGAACTGGGCGAGCTGCAGGGCCGCAGCGCCGAAGCCCTCGTGGTCTGGCGATTCGCCCACTATCCGGCAGTCGCGCACCTTGCCCTCGGCGGTCACCAGGCAGGCGAGTGTGGCCCATCCCGCTAAGTTCCGGCGCAGGGCGCGCTCGGGGTAGTAGCGGGCGAACTCCTCGCCGGAGGGCTTACGCAGCCAGCTGGGCGAGGCGATGATCGGCGGCGTCGCAGGGACTGGCGACGTGGTCGGCGCCACGGCTTCTACAGGCTTGGGGTCATCCGTCTTCACCAGAGGCTCCGGTGTGATCGGCAGGGACTCGACAGTGGTGGGGCCTAGGTACTCGGCTGGAGGGTGTAACATCGGCGTCGGCTTCGGGGCTTCCGATGGGGGCGGCGGCTTTACCGGCCTGTCGAGGACGACATCGATGATGCGTTCGGCCGGGGGCGGCATTGGCGTTGGCGCGACGACCTTCATATAGGCGAGGTAGACCCCCGCCGCGCCGTGCAGAGCGACCGACGCGGCGATGGCGCTGGCGAGGGGAGTCGTTCGGCGGCCGCGGGCGGCGAGGCCGAACGGGAGGCGCTGACGAATGACCATGGCGGATCTCCCTAAAGTATGTCGCAACTGAAATAATGTTGCAAAGTGGATGGAAATCCCAGATCGCGACATCTTCAAGGCAAAGCTTCGTGAGGCCGGATGGCGAAGGTTAGCGGCCCGTTAACCATGATCTGAGAGTCCTGGGACATGAGCATCCAGGGCGTCCGGAACGTGGTTGAGGCGGCAATCCAGCGCGCCAGCCAGGCCACGGGCGTGGACTTCGGCTTCATGATGAAGACCGCCCGGCGCGAAAGCGGCATGAACCCTGCCGCCCAGGCCTCCTCCTCGTCAGCCGCCGGCCTGTTCCAGTTCATCGACCAGACCTGGCTGTCCACCCTGAAGCAGCATGGCGCCAAGCATGGCCTGGGCGCCTACGCCGACCTGATCAGCCGTGGCTCGGACGGGCGCTACCGGGTCGGCGATCCGCAGGCCAGGCGCGTGGTGATGGACCTGAAGCTGGAGCCGCACGCCGCCTCGCTGATGGCTGGCTAACTAGCCTCCGACCACGCCGCCTATCTCAAAGGCCGCACCGGGCGCGATCCCACGGCCGGCGAGCTCTATGCCGCCCACTTCCTGGGCCCTCAGGGTTCGGCGCGCCTGATCGAGGCGGTGCAGACCCAGCCCGGCGCCGCGGCCGCAAGGCTGTTCCCGGACGCCGCCCAGGCCAACCGCTCGATCTTCTATAATGACGGGCGGGCCGCCACCGTAGCCGAGGTCTACGCCAACCTGACCCGGACGGCCGGCGTGGCGCCTGCGCAGACCGCGCCAGAAGACGGCGGGTTCATCCAGTATGTGTCCCGCGACCGCGCAGGCGCTGAGGCGCAACAGGAGCAGCTGGTCGCCATGATCCTGCAGGGCTCGTCCTCGTCGACGGGCCTTGGCGGCGGCTCGCGGCTGGCGGGCTCGCTGTTCACCAGCGAGATGCTGAAGGCGCTGTCAGAGGCGCGGGGAGAAGGCTGACGGCAAGCCGCGGCCAGCATGGCTGCGCAACTGGATGAGCCGCAGGGGTCATCTTGAAGGGTGAGGGGATTTTCGGCGGGGCGATGGGGACGACGCGAGCTGCTTTAACGCAAGACGACATCCGCACCCTTGTCCGGGGCGCGACGGCGGAAGAGCGCGCTTCCGTGGCCCAGCGGCTGTGCCGCACCATCGACAGCGCCCCGCTCAGCGACGAGGAGCGGCTGGTGGCGGGCGAGATCCTGCGGATCATGGCCGCCGATGCCGCCGAGATGGTGCGCCGCGCCCTGGCCGTCTCCCTGCAGGAATCGCCGTTGCTTCCCCGCGACGTGGCCCTGCAACTCGCCCGCGACGTCGAGAGCGTCAGCTTGCCGGTGCTCAACTTCTCGCCCGTGTTCACCGACCAGGACCTGGCCGAGGTCGTCCGCCTTGGCGGCCCCGCGCGGCAACTGGCCATCGCCCGGCGTCCGGTTCTTTCGGAAGTGGTCACCAGCGCCCTGTCCGAACACGCCGGCGAGCGGGCGCTGACCGAAGCCTGCGCCAACCCCGACGCCGCCTTCGCCGAGCCAGCGCTCATGCGGATCGCCGAGCGGTTCGAGACTTCCGAGCGGGTGCTGGCGGCGGTAGCCTTCCGCAACAGCCTACCGCTGGCGGTAACCGAGCGGCTGATGAACCTGGTGAGCGACCAGGTGCGAGAGCATCTGGTGCGCCATCACGCGGTCTCCGCGGAGATCGCCAGCCAACTGGCCGTCGGAGCCGTGGAGCGGGCGACCATCGACCTGGTGGACGAGGCCGGACGCGCCGCCGACGTGAAGGGCTTCGTCGGCCATCTGCACGCCAGCGGCCGGCTGAGCGCCTCGCTCATGCTGCGCGCGCTGGCGCATGGGCACATGACGTTCTTCGAGTGGAGCGTCTCGGAACTGGCGCGAGTGCCGCATCACCGGACCTGGCTGATGATCCACGACGCCGGGCCGCTGGGCCTGCAGGCCATCTATGAGCGGGCAGGGCTGCCGGCGCGGCTGTTCCCGGCCTTTCGCGCGGCGGTTGACATCTACCACTCCATGGAGGTCGAGGGCTCGACCCGCGACACCGAGGACTTCCAGCGCCGCATGCTGGAACGCTTCCTCACTCAACCGGCGACGGTGGCCCGCGAGGATCTCGACTTCCTGCTGGATCGCATGGACCACTTGACGTCGGAGGCCATGGCGGCCGCCTAGGCTTGCCTGCGGGGTCGCCGCGCCGCAAACTGACCCCATGTCAGAGAGTCCCGTTCCCGTCGCGGCCAGGCCGGCCGCCACCATCCTTCTGCTGCGCGACGAGCCAGTCTTCCAGGTCTTGATGGTCCGCCGCCACCACGAGATCGAATTCGCCACCGGCGCACTGGTGTTCCCCGGCGGCAAGAGCCACGGCGACGATCACGATCCCCGATGGGCCGACCATGTGACCGGCTGGGAGAGCTTCGAGCCCGAGGACCGCGCACTCAGGATCGCGGCCACGCGGGAGGTCTTCGAGGAGGCGGGCATCCTGCTGGCCAACGACCGCGACGGCGCGCCGTTCGCCTGCGAGGCTTTCGACCTCGGCCTGCGCCAGGCGGTGGACCAGGGAGGCACACCGTTCCTGGACGTGGTGCGCGAGGCCGGCGCGGTGCTGGACCTGGACGCGCTGGTGACTTTCGCCCGCTGGATCACGCCCGCGACGGTATCCAAGCGGTTCGATACCCGGTTCTATGTGGCCAGGGCGCCCACTGACCAACTAGCGGTCTGCGACGGACGCGAGGCGGTGGACGCGGAATGGATCGCGCCGTCAGAAGCCCTCCGGCTGGGCAAGCTGAGGGAACGCAAGATCATGTTCCCGACCAAGATGAATCTGGGACTGCTGGCGGAGGCGAGCAGCGCCACCGACGCCGTGGAGCGGGCGCGGGCCCGGCCACTGGTCACAGTGCGGCCGACGGTCGAGCAACGGCCGAGCGGTCGCACGCTGGTGCTGCCGCCGGAGGCCGGCTATGGGGCGGTCGAGGAATTGCTGTAGAGGGCGATGGCCGGCGGTTAGGCCGCAGCTTCGCGGACCCGCCGCTCGAGTTCGGCGACCAGGATCTGGCCCACCGGGTCCTCGTCGGTCTTCACGTTGTCGCGCACGGCGGCCTTGATGCCGTCGATGTGGGCGTCGACCAGGTCCATGGAGACCTGCAGGCGCTTGTCCTTGTCGTCGATCAGCTTGCATAGCGAGGCGGCCATGCGGGTGATCAGCGGGAAGCCATAGGTGGCGCCCAGGCCCTTCAGGTCGTGGGCGCGCAGATAGAGGGATTCCATCGTCTCGACGTCGACGCCGCGGTTGCGCACGTCCTGGCGCGCGCCGTCCAGCTTGACGATCTCGTCCTGCAGCCACTGGGCGAAATTGCCCGATAGGCTTTTCAGCGCGGCTTCTGCCTTGGCGATCGCCGCCGGGTCGATGCCGCCGAGCCGCCCGCCTCCGATCTTCAGGCGCAGGGCGCCGCCGGGAGGGATCAACTGACCGGAATTGTCGTTCACGGAAGTCTCCTAAAGCTCGGGCGGACCTTAGGCGAAAGCCGTTAATAAGCTGTCTCTAGGCCGAAAACTGCTCCGCCAGGACTCGCTCCTCAAGGCTTCGGCCGGCGTCGAAAAGCATGTTGAGGGACACGTCGCGGTCCTCTCCCACATGCACCTCCAGGACGTCCCTCACCTCAAAGTTGTCGGCCACCGCGCTCACAGGCCGCTTGTCGGCCTCCAGAATCTCGAAGGTCACCCGGGCGGTGTGCGATAGGAGGGCGCCACGCCACCGATGCGGTCTGAACGCGCTGATCGGGGTGAGCGCCAGCACCTTGGCGTCGAGGGGGATGATCGGGCCATGCGCGGAAAGGTTGTAGGCCGTGGACCCCGCCGGCGTGGACACCAAGGCCCCGTCACAGGCCAGTTCCTCAAGGCGAACCTTTCCATCGACGGCGATTCGAAGCTTGGCTGTCTGGCGGGTCTGGCGCAGCAGGGAGACCTCATTGATGGCCAGGGCGCGGTGCATCTTCCGGCTGGTGTC
>CANJKG010000070.1 GCA_947474775.1 Caulobacteraceae bacterium
GGCGTCGGCCTGATCTCGCCGCCGCCGCACCACGACATCTATTCGATCGAGGATCTGGCGCAGCTGATCCACGATCTGAAGAACGTGAATCCTCAGGCCCGCATCTCGGTGAAGCTGGTCTCGGAAGTGGGTGTGGGCACCGTGGCCGCGGGCGTCGCCAAGGCGCGGGCGGACCATGTCACCATCTCGGGCTTCGAAGGCGGCACGGGCGCCTCGCCGCTCACCTCGCTGACCCATGCCGGCTCGCCCTGGGAGATCGGCCTCGCCGAAACCCAGCAGACGCTATTGCTGAACGGCCTGCGCACCCGCATCGCCGTGCAGGCGGACGGCGGCCTGCGCACCGGCCGCGACGTGGCCGTCGCCGCCCTGCTGGGCGCCGACGAGTTTGGCTTCGCCACCGCCCCGCTGATCGCGGCGGGCTGCATCATGATGCGCAAGTGCCACCTGAACACCTGTCCGGTGGGGGTGGCCACGCAGGACCCGGTGCTGCGCGCGCGCTTCACCGGCAAGCCCGAGCACGTGATCAACTACTTCTTCTTCGTGGCCGAGGAACTGCGCGAGATCATGGCCTCGATGGGCTTCCGGACGGTGAGCGAGATGATCGGCCGCGTCGATCGCCTCGACATGGCGCCGGCGCTCGACCACTGGAAAGCGCATGGGATCGATCTGTCGCGCATCCTGCACCAGGCGCATGCCGAGGGCGCCAAGGGGTTGTGGAACATGGACCGCCAGGACCATGGTCTAGGCAAGGCCCTCGACCACACCCTGATCGCCGACGCCGGCCCGGCGTTGGAGGATGGCAAGGCCGTCCGCGGCGAATACTCCGTGCGCAACATCAACCGCACCGTGGGCGCGATGCTGTCGGGCGAGGTCGCGCGCCGGTACGGCCATGCGGGGCTTCCGGATGACACCATCTCACTGCGCTTCCGGGGCACCGCGGGCCAGAGCTTCGGGGCCTTCGCGGCGCGGGGCGTGACCCTTGAACTGATCGGTGACGCCAACGACTACGTCGGCAAGGGCCTCTCCGGCGGCCGGCTGGTCGTGCGCCAGCCCGGCCAGGCCAGGCGCGATCCCACGAAGAACATCATCGTGGGCAACACCGTGCTCTATGGCGCCATCGCCGGCGAGGCCTTCTTCGAAGGTGTGGCGGGGGAGCGCTTCGCCGTGCGCAACTCCGGCGCCATCGCGGTGGTCGAGGGCCTGGGCGACCACGGATGCGAGTACATGACGGGTGGCGTGGTGGTGGTGCTGGGCGAAACCGGCCGCAACTTCGCCGCGGGCATGTCTGGCGGCGTTGCCTATGTCTACGATCCGGAAGGGC
Source organism: Caulobacteraceae bacterium (assembly GCA_947474775.1). Classification (GTDB taxonomy): domain Bacteria; phylum Pseudomonadota; class Alphaproteobacteria; order Caulobacterales; family Caulobacteraceae; genus Phenylobacterium. Next base: position 1,322 of record CANJKG010000070.1, read on the forward strand.
GCTTTCACAGCCTGTGCAATACCGCCATGGTCGAGCTTGAGGCGATAGCGCCGTCCGCCGCCGCCAACGGGGCCGATGACGCCTTCCGGCCTAGCCAGCGCTCGCCGTCGGTCGAGAACAACGGCATGGGCGACGTGCTGCGGTTCGACGCCGAACGCCTTCGCATCCTCATCGAACGTCATCACCTGCATACCGGCAGCGCCCGGGCGGCGGAGATCCTGGAGAACTGGGACACCGCGCTTGGAGCGTTCGTGAAGGTCATGCCCGCGGACTACCGTCGCGCGCTCAAGGACCAGTCGTCCGAGCGCCAGCGGGCGGCCGCTGTCGTGGCCGAATAGCAACCAGAGTCTGGAGACACTGCGGATGGGCAAGCCCACCGGCTTCCTTGAGATCGAGCGCCATGATCGTGGCTATGAGCCGCGTGAGCAGCGCCTGAAAACCTGGAAGGAGTTCGTCAATCCGCTGGCGCCGGCCGAGGTCGCCCAGCAGGCGGCCCGCTGCATGGATTGCGGCATTCCGTTCTGTCACCAGGGTTGCCCGGTCAACAACCAGATCCCGGATTTCAACAACCTGATCTATCGCGATCAGTGGCGCGATGCGCTGGAAACCCTGGAATCCACCAACAACTTCCCGGAGTTCACCGGCCGTGTCTGCCCGGCGCCCTGCGAGGCGTCCTGCACCCTCAACATCCAGGATAACCCGGTCACCATCAAGACGATCGAATGCCAGATCGTTGATCGCGGCTGGGAAGAGGGCTGGATCAAGTCGCAGATGGCGCCGCGCGGCACCGGCAAGCGGGTCGCGGTGGTGGGCTCCGGCCCCGCGGGCCTCGCCTGCGCCCAGCAACTGGCCCGGGCCGGCCATTCGCCCACCGTGTTCGAGAAGTCGGATCGTTTCGGCGGCCTGCTCCGCTACGGCATCCCCGACTTCAAGATGGAAAAGCACCTCATTGATCGTCGAATCCGTCAGATGGAGGACGAGGGCGTGATCTTCCGCGCCAATTTCGACGTGGGTGTCACCGTCTCAGTGCAGCGCCTGCTCGACGACTATGACGTGCTGGTGATGGCCGGCGGCGCCGAGGCACCGCGCGACCTGGATATCCCCGAGCGCGACCTCGACGGCATACATTTCGCCATGGAGTTCCTTACCCAGCAGAACAAGCGCAACGCCGGCGACCCGGAGAACTTGGCCGCGCCGAAGGGCACGCTCTCGGCCAAGGGCAAGCATGTGGTGGTGATTGGCGGCGGCGACACCGGTTCCGACTGCATCGGCACCTCCAACCGCCATGGCGCGGCGTCGGTCACTCAGCTCGAAATACTTCCGCAGCCGCCGGCGCGGGAGAACAAGCAGCTCACCTGGCCGGACTGGCCGCTGAAGCTGCGCACCTCGTCAAGCCACGAGGAAGGCTGCGAGCGCGACTTCGCCGTGGCCACCAAGCGGGCGATCAGCAAGGACGGGAAGATCACCGCCCTCGAATGCGTGCGCCTTGAGTGGGTCGCCGGCGCCGATGGTCGCATGCTCATGCGCGAAGTCCCAGGCAGCACCTTTGAGCTCAAAGCCGACCTCGTGCTGCTGGCCATGGGGTTCGTGGGTCCTCAAGCCGCAGGCCTGGTGCACGATTCCGGGGTCGAACTGGACGCCCGCAGCAATGTGAAGGCCGATGTCCTCGACTATCGGACCTCGGCCCCCAACATCTTCGCCTGTGGTGACATGCGCCGTGGACAGTCGTTGGTGGTGTGGGCCATCCGCGAGGGTCGGCAGTGCGCCCGAGCGGTCGACGAGTACCTGATGGGAACCTCCAAACTCCCTCGCTAGCGTGAAATTCGCCTTTCAGTTGAGACTAGGTTGCAAACGGCCTTCGCCGTGTTCAAGTTTCTCCGGGGGAGTTAACCATGAGCCACTCCGGACAATGGCATGCCAGGGAACTGGCGAGGAACCTGGTGGACCTGCTGACCGCCTATGAAGAAGAGTTCATGGTGCTGGAAGCCGAGGCTCCGGCGATCCAACAGCTAAGGCGCGCCGTAGGCATCGCCATCGCCGAAGCGCACTACTGGATTTCGGACCAGGGCGGCGCACCGGACGATTGGCCGCCGCGTGCAGGCGACGACCGTGCCCACCAGGCCAATCCCTGATCCGATCGGTGGTATGATGGCGCGCAAATCCGAGGATGAAGCGGATCCTGTCGACCTGGCGGTCGGCGCCCGCATTCGGCTGCTCCGCAGGATGCGAGGGATGTCCCAGCAGGCGCTGGCCGAAGCTGCAGGTGTCACCTTCCAGCAGATCCAGAAGTATGAGCGGGGGGCCAATCGCGTCAGCGCATCGATTCTGTCGCGCATCGCCAAGGCCCTGCAGACGCCGGTGTCCGAGATGTTCGGTGAGGCGGGTCTGCGCTCGGGGCCGCTCGCGGATGTCACAGGATTGCTGGCCGAACCGGGCGCCATCGACTTGCTGAAGGCCTATATGGAGCTTCCCAAGGGCCTGCCTCGCGGCGCCCTCGTGGAGTTCGTTAAGAGCCTGAAGGGCCACTACTCCTGAGCGCAGCGGCCATGCCGCAGCGCACAAGACGATTTCCCTGAGCTTTTTTGCGTTTTCGTCCGGAGTTGGCGCACTTCTCTAGGTGGCGCCGAGCGCGTTGCGCTCTAGGATATCGACAAGCGACTCAGCCAAGGACGGGCTGGGCGCGACCTTAGATGGGGGACCCCATGGCCGAGCCTGCGAAAAAGACCAACGCCCTTCAGAAGCCGCTGACGCCGTCTGCGGAACTTGCCGCTGTTGTGGGCTCGGCCCAGCTGTCGCGGGGCGAAGTGGTCTCCAAGATCTGGGCCTACATCAAGAAGAACAACCTGCAGAACCCGGCGAACAAGCGGGAGATCCTCGCTGACGCCAAGCTGAAGCCGGTGTTCGGCGGCAAGGCGGCGGTGAGCATGTTCGAAATGAACAAGCACCTCGCCGGCCACCTGAAGTAGGACCACCACCACTACCACCGCCGCTCTCGCGACGGCTGAGCTAAAGGAAACCCCTGCGGACCATCGTCCGAGGGGTTTCTTCATGCCGGCGGCGGGACGTCATTCGCCCGTGAAAACCGCCGGCCGCTTTTCGAGCAGGGCGTCGACGCCTTCCTCGTGGTCCTTGGTCATGTGGCTGATCGCCTGGGCCGCAGCGCTCATCTCCATGATCGTATCGTAGGAGACCGTCTGGCCGTGTTTAAGCAGGCTCTTGGCGATGCGCAGGGCGTGCGGCGGCTGCTGGGCGATCCTCTCCGCGAGCGCCACCGCCTCCTCAAGGCACTTCTCCGGGGGGACGACATAGCTCACCAGGCCCCATTCCAAAGCGGTCGCCGCGCTGATCACGTCGCCCGTATAGAGGAGCTCGCAGGCGCGGCTCATGCCGATGGTGCGCGGCAGCAGCCAGGCGCCGCCGTCGCCGGGGATGATGCCGAGCTTCAGGAAGGTGACGCCGAACTTGGCGGTGTCAGCCGCGATCCGGATGTCGGTCATGCAGGCCACGTCGCAGCCAAGCCCGATGGCGGCCCCATTCACGGCGGCGATCGAGGGCACCTCCAGCCCGTAGATCGAGCGCACTATGTGGTGGATGTTGTTGCGATAACCCTCGCGGATCTCCACCGGCCCACCCCCGAAGGCGCCTGAGCGGTTCTTCATGGCCTTGACGTCACCACCGGCCGAGAAGGCCCGGCCCGCTCCGGTCAGCACGACGGCGCGGATCTCGCGGTCGGCGTTCACCTGGGCGCAGGCTTCCCGCACCTGATCGCCGTCGCCAGGCGCGCCCAGGGCGTTCATGGCGTCCGGACGGTTCATGGTGAGGATGGCGATGTGACCGCGCTTTTCCAGGGTCATAAGGCTCATGAAGAATCTCCCTTGGGGTTCGCCGCCAGGACGCGCCAGTTGCCACTGGGCGATCCTGGACAATTGTGTGTTCCGGGCTTGGCCTTTGCACCGGTTCCGGCGACCCTGTCGAGATGGAGTTGTCGCATTTCTCTGGGCGATCGCGGTCATGACGCACCAAATCGCCACCGCGCGAGGACGCCGGCTACTGTCCCCAGTGTGCAGGACCGCGTCGGCGGCCGCCGGCTAAACCCTGAGAGCCCTGCCGGTGGCGGGGACGCCCCGAGGCTGTCGGACAAGACGCGCAACGCGAGCGGTTACCAAGCGGCGCCATTGGGTTAGTTCCAGTCGTCGGCCCAGGGATCGCGCGGCATGCCCAGGACCCGCTCGGCGATCTTGTTGCGGTGGATCTCGCTGGTGCCGCCGCCAACCGTGGCCGCCTTGGCGCCTAGGAAGGCCTTGCCGGGGCGGTCGGCGACGAGACCCGCCGCGCCCCGCACGTCCACGGCCAGCTCGTAGACCCGCTTCTCCTCCTCCTGGCCGAAGAGCTTCAGCACCGAGCCCTCGGCCCCCGGCGCGCCACCCTCGACGATGCTAGTCATGTTCCGCAGGCCATGCAGACGCAGCAGCTGGGTGTTGATCCAGGCCTGTGCGACACGGCGGCGCAGGCCGTGATCGACGCCGACCTCGGCCTCGCGCTTGCCTAGCTGGCCGATGATCCGCTCCACCAGGAAGGCCTGACGGAGCTGGGCGCCCAGGAAGTTGGTCGAGTGCTCGTGCGCCAGGGTGGTCTTGAACACCTTCCAGCCCTCGTTCAGCCCACCCAGCATGTTGGCGAGGGGAACGCGGACGTCCTCAAGGAACACCTCGTTGAACTCGGGCTCGCCGCTCATGCGCCTGATCGGCCGGATGGTGACGCCCGGGCTGTTCAGCGGGATCATGATGCAGCTGATGCCGGCGTGCTTGGGGACCAGCGGGCCGGTGCGGACGAGGGTGTAGAGCCACTCGCAGTAGTGGGCGCCGGAGGTCCAGATCTTCATGCCGTTGATGACCATGTCGTCGCCATCGACCACACCCTTGGTGCGGATCGAGGCAAGGTCGGAGCCGGAGCTGGGCTCGGAGAAGCCGCTGGCCCAGAGGATGTCGGCCCGCCGGGTGGGCTCCACCAGCAACTCCTTCAGATAGGGCGTGCCGTGGGCGATGATGGTCGGGGCGGTGAGGCTCAGGCCACGGTTTCCGATCATCGGCGGGATCGCCCGCGACGCCAGCTCGGTATGGTACAGCACCTGCTGGATGAAGGTGGCGGCACGGCCGTTGTATTCGCGCGGCCAGTGCACCCCCGCCCAGCCGGCGTCGGCCATCTCCGCCTGCCACTCGCGCCGGGCCTGGCGGTTGCGCATCCCAGCCAGCCGTTCCGGAGTGGCGTGCCGGTCGAGCCAGTTTCGAAGCTCGCCGATGAAGGCCTTGTCATCGTCGAGGAGCGTGACATTGCTCTCCGCATCGTTGGAGCGGGGCCTGGCCGTCCGGCGCTCACGGAAGGCGGGGTCGGCCATCAGCTCCTCGCCCAGCCGGTCCAGGTGGAAGTCGCCCGAGCCCAGGCTCAGCTGCGCGAACTTCGCGCGGCGGAGCAGCAAGTGCATGTCGTGCTCCCAGGTGTTGGCGATGGCGCCGTGCATCTGGACCGCGTCGCCCACCACATAGGGGCCGGCGTTCGAGGCCTGGATCTTGGCCGTCCGCGCCGCGCGCAGGTCGGGGATTCCGTCGCGGGCGGAACTCACCGCGCCGAACAAGGCCGATCGCGCGCCCTCCACCGCCACCAGGCAGTTGGCGAGCATGTGCTTGATGGCTTGGAAGCGGCCGATCTGTTCCCCGAACTGCCTGCGGTCCAGAGCGTAGCGGCTTGTCATGTCCAGAGCCGTCTGGACCACGCCCACGCCTTCGGCCGCCAGCAGCGTCCAGGCCAGCGCCAGGACGTCCTGGACAGGCATGGCGGAGACCGCCTTCGCCGGGGCGCGGTTGAAGGTCGCCGAGGCCAGGCGGCGGGTGAAGTCCAGGGAGCCCAGCTCCTCGCGGGTGACGCCCTGGGCGGTCGCCTCAACCGCCCACCAGCGGCCGTCGATGGGCAGCAGGAAGACGTCCAGAGCGGCGCCGTCCATCAGGTCCTCGACCTCGCCGGTGACGTAGGCCCTGCCGCCGTCTTCGGCGACGGAGAGGTGGGCGGGTACACCCCGTTCGGCGGAGAGGCCGGCGCCGACTACCTTGTCGCCGGACAACAGGGCCGCGGCCAGGGCCGCGCAGGCCTCTCCGTCGCCGGCGCCCAGGATGTGGGCCGCTAGGAACGCGGTGGTGACGGGCAGGGGCGCGGCGGCGCAGGCCAGGATTTCGGCGATCACGGCTTCCTCGGCGACGCCGACTCCCGATCCGCCGAGATGTTCGGGGAGAGCGGGGGCGGCGAGGCCCAGTTCGGCGAGCTCCGACCATAGGGCGCGGTCGATCGCCGGGCCGCCTTCGGCGGCGCGCCGCGCGGCGGAGCGGTCGGGCGTCAGCCGCGCCACGACCCTGGCGATCTCGTCCTGCAGCTCGCTGGGCATGTGCGCTTCCTCCCCTTTGACCCCAGAGGCTAGCCCCTTGAACAGTTCGTCATAGCCGGAAAAATCTCATAGATGGGTCGGCGCCACGTATTGGCCCGGTGGCCAGCGTTGCGTTAGTGGGCCCCAAGACTCCTCAAGCACCCAGAGGCTGGCATGAGCGGCAAGACCATCGAGATCGAGTACTGCACGAGCTGCAACTACCTGCCGCGCGCCCTGTGGGTGGCCGCCGAACTACTGCCGGATTTCCAGTACGAGATCGCCGACTTCAAACTGGTGTGCGGCACCAAGGGCGTGTTCGAGGTGAAGTTCGGCGACAAGCTGGTGTTCAGCAAGGCGAGCACCGGTCGCTTCCCCGACCCCGACGAGTTGAAGCAGGTGATCTTCGCCGAGATGGAAGCCAACCCGTAAGGCCCGCCGCCGCACCTAGGGCGTGGGAGTTGCCGGAGCCGTCGGACGAAGCCGGTTCGCGAATCCGGGTCCGCTTCGCTAAGATCGCCGCATGAACGTACGTTTGGCGATCATGTTCGCCGCCGTAGCGGAGGAGCGCTCCTTCACGCGCGCCGCGGCCCGGTTGAACATCGCCCAGCCATGGCTCTCGGCGCAGGTGCGCAAGTTCGAGGAACAGCTGGGCTTCCAGCTGTTCGACCGTGGCAAGGGCGCCATCGAGCTGACGCCCGAAGGCGAGAAGATGTTGCCCCTGGCCCTGGATCTCGCCCAGACCGCCAGTAGGCTGCGTGACCTCGCTCGGGCCCTGGCTCTGGACGTCGCCCTGGTGGTGCGGGTGGGCGCCCATGCCTCAAGCGCCGGCGTGCCGGAGTTCGCCCGCCTCAACGACGATTTCGCGGTGAGCTACCGCGATACTAGCCTGATCATCGAGGCCGGCAGCACGGTGCAGCTGCTAGAGGAGGTGAACAGCGGGCGCCTGGACGTGGCCCTGGTCATGGCGCCGGTGGACACCACGGGCCTGGACACGGTGCTGCTGCGGCAGACCACGCCCTATGTGCTGGCCACGCGCAATTCGCCGTTGGCCGGCTGGACCGATCTGGCGCCCGCCGACCTCGCCGGCTTCTGGCTGGGCGTGATCCGGCGCGCGGACCATCCTGTGTTCTTCGACGAGCTTCACGCGCCGCTGGAGGCCGCGGGCGTGACCCTGAAGCCGGTGCCGGAGACCGGCCGGCGCGCCATGGAGCATTTCGCCCGGTTCCACCCGGCCGGCGTCCTGATGGTGGAGGGCGATCCGGCCGACTATGCCGCCGACCCCGAGCTCACGGCGATCCCGGTGACGTCGCTGGACAAGGTCCACCACCTGCTGGTGAAGCGCGCCGACATGGAGAAGCGCGCGGTGGACCGCTACTGGCGCGCCGCGCAGCAGGCCGTCCAGAAGCCGGCGTAGCGGCGTCTACTTCGCGTTCTTCAGGGCCATGATCGCCTTGCCGCGTTCAACCGCCTCGACGGTGGGCGCGGGCAACTGGGCGTCCTTGTCGCGGGTGGGGAGGATGACGATGGCGGTAGCGGGGCAGGTGTTCTCGCCGCGCTGGTTCATCGACTGGATGGTCAGTTCGACCAGGTGGTGACCGTCCTCGATGCGCTTGTCGGTGACCGTGCCGGACAGGATCGTGGTGTCGCCCAGGAAGTTGAAGGCGCGGGTCTCCAGGGAGAGCTTCCACATCCAGCCGTCGTCGCCGATCCAGTTGGTGACCAGGTGGGAGAGCCAATTGGCGCGCATCTGGCCGTAGTCGTGGGCCGAGGGCAGGCCGAGCTCCTGGGCGCGGACGTGGTCCCAGTGGACCCGCTGGGCGACGTCGGGTACGCCATAGGGGTCCTCCACATAGAAGCCGGGCATGCGGGTGCGCTGCTTGTAGTTCAGCCGCAGGGGGCCGATGCCGTAATGGCTTAGGCCGGAGCCCATGTGGTATGAGATGATGTCCACCAAGGTGAAGGGGCCCTTGGCGACCGGGGTGACCGCGTCGCCGATCTGGACGTCCTCCCAGTAGCGTTTCTCGGCCCCGCGGCGTTCCTCGGCGGCGTAAACGGCGTCGATTTTCGCAATGTCCTCAGGTGTATAGGTCTGGCGCTTGACGTTGTCGTAGCGGCCCGCCTTGCGGCTGCCCTCGCGTTCGGCGCTGACGAAACTCTGCTCGCGCACGGCCACGGGCTGGCCCTCGGAATCCACATAGAGGCTCCGATAGACCTCGGTGACGGTGGGACGGCCCGAGAACCGGGAGGTCTCGCGCACGATAACGTCGCAGGTGGTCTCCTCGGTGTAGATGACCTCGTCCGGATAGACCGGCTTCCACCAGGTCCACTGGTCGCCGCTGTAGTATTTGCTGACGCCGCGGAAGAGGCCCTTGAACAGAGCCTTGGTCTCAGGATCGTACTTTGGCGTCAGGTCGGTGCCCGTCGAAACCACGAACATGGGCGGGGCGATCTGGTCGCCCCAGCGGGTCTTGCGGCCATAGGCCTCATCCTGCCACAGCGGATTGTCCTCGCCGCAACTGAAGGCGAAGTGGCGCATGGCGTCGCGCGAGGAGACGGTGTTGTAGGGCAGGCCGTGGGCGTGCTTGGGGATGCCGATCTGGCGCTTGGCGCGATCGATGTCTTCTTGGGTGATCTTGGCGCTGATGTCTTTGGGTTCGGCGGTCTTGACCGGCGCGTCCGACATGGCTTGCCTCCCTGGCTCTGGCAGGGCCGCCGCCACGCCTCGAAAAGCTGAGGCGGCCTGATGAGCGCCATTCAGGACATTGCGAGGCGGAAGGCAAGCGGGGATGATCGGGAAACCGAATGATCCAGATTCGTGAGAGGCGACGACATGACCCTGCAGGAACTGCTCGACCGGGAGGAGATCCGCGTCCTCCAGAACGCCTACAACATCGCCGGCGACCGGGGCCGGGCCGAGGACTTGAGCAAGGTATTCGCCGAGGACGGTGTGCTGCAATCGCGTGCGGGCGAATCGAACGGGCGCGAGGCCATCGTGGCCCAGCTCAGCCGTCGCACGCGGGACGGAGCGCTCCGAGAAGGCATCGACCGGCCGATGGAGTTCGTGCGCCACAACCTAACCACGTCAGAAGTGACCTTCGACAGCGCCACCGAGGCCCGGGGTCGGACCTATTTCATCGTCTATTCGGAGATCGGGCCCGACCACCAGGGCGTCTATGTGGATCGCTACCGCAAGATCGACGGAGCCTGGAAGATCACCCACCGGCAGGCCCGCATCGACTGGGTCGCCGAGGGCGGCCACAGCATAAAATCCCGTAAGAGTTGAGCGGCTTACGTTCATCATAGGAGTTCACGGCCGGTGAACCCTGGCCGGCTAGCCTCCGAAGGCTCTGGGGCGTCCGGAGACGAGTGATGGATAGCTTGCTGACGTTCCTTGGGACCGCCGCCGACCTGGCGTGGGCCCACCCCGCCATGGCGATCGCGGCGGGGACGCTGCTCTTCTACGCGGGGTTCAAGCTCTACTAGTCGCCGTGGCCGAACACCCGCGCGCCGAGCCGCTGGGCGACGCCTAGGGTGGCCGCGCCGATCTCCTCCAGCCTGGCCGCATCATACTGGCCGGTGAACATGGTGCTGGAGACGGAGAAAGCCACCTGGCGATGGTCGTCCAGGACAGGCGCCGAGATGGTGGTCACTCCGCGCATGAAGCCGTTCTCATCGAGCGCCCAACCCCGCCGGCGCGCCAACTCCACCTCGGCCAGGTAGTCGTCGATAGAGGGCGGGTTGGCCCACTGGATCTCCGCCAGGCGGGCGGTGAGCTCGGCCCGGCCCATCTGGCTGTGAGCCGCGACACAGCGCCCGGCGGCGCCGGCCAACAGGGGCAGGCGCTGCCCTACCGACATGTGGATGCGCGTGGCGGCCTCGCTCTCGGCGAAGCCCAGGAGGATGGCGCGGGCGTTGCGGCTGGCCCGCCAGAGGGCGGCGGTGAGCTGGAAGTCCTCGGCCAGCTTTTCAAGCTTGGCGCGCACCAGAACGAAGGCCCCGCCCGGATCGAGCGCCCTTCGGGCCACCACGATGGCTCCGGGCCCAAGCGTGTAGAGCTTGCTGTCCGGATCGAAGTCCAGGAAGCGCTCGCGGGTCAGGGTCTTGCAGACGTTGAAGCAGGAGCTGGGGCTCATGCCCGTTGCGCGGGCCACGGCGTTGACGCCGGCGCCGGCCGGGTTGACGGCGAAGTGGCGCAGGATGGCGATCGCGGCGGACACCGAGCCGACGCGCGGGCCTTCGCGCTCCTCGCCGGGAGATTCCGTCGTCACAGGTTCCGCGCGGTCCATACTGGCCTGATTTCCGCGTCCGCAAGCCCCTTCGGGCTTGCCATCGCGCCTGGATTGGCGTTCAAAGCTATTCCGTTATAGGCCACATCTATTCACATACAAGAATGATCGAGCAAAGGAGGCGGTGATGGGCGCGTTGCAGGACAAGGTCGTGGCGGTGACCGGCGCGGGGCGTGGCATCGGACGGGCGATCGCTCTGCTGTGCGCGCAGGAGGGCGCAAAGGTAGTGGTCAACGACTATGGCGGCGCGGCGGACGGCTCCGGCGCCGACGTGGGTCCTGCCCAGGAGGTGGTCAACGAGATCAAGGCCGCCGGCGGCGACGGCTTCGCCAACACCTCGAGCATCTCCGATCCGGGCGGCGCCGCCTCGATCATCGAGGACGCGGTGAAGCAGTTCGGCCGTGTGGACGCGGTGGTGAACAACGCCGGCTTCCTGCGCGACACCATCTTCCACAAGATGAGCGTGAAGGACTGGGAGGACGTGATCGACGTCCACCTGAACGGCTATTTCTACGTCTCGAAGGCGGCGGCGGCGCACTTCAAGGAGCAGGGCTCCGGCTCCTACATCCACTTCACATCCACTTCGGGCCTGATCGGCAACTTCGGCCAGGCCAACTATTCGGCCGCCAAGATGGGCGTGGTGGGCCTGTCCAACTCGATCGCGCTGGACATGCAGCGGTTCGGGGTGCGGTCGAACTGCATCGCGCCGTTCGCCTGGAGCCGGCTGATCGCCACCATCCCCACGGAGACCGAGGCCCAGAAGCTGCGGGTCGAGCGGATGAAGCAGATGACACCGGAGAAGATCGCGCCCCTGGTGGCGTTCCTGTGCTCCGACGCGGCCAAGGACGTCACCGGCCAGATCTTCGGGGTGCGCAAGAACGAGGTGTTCCTGTTCAGCCGCCCGCAGGTGATCCGCTCGGCCCACAAGAGCGAGGGCTGGACGGTGGCCACGGTGGGCGAGGAACTGCTGCCGATGCTGCAATCCAGCTTCCAGCCGCTGAAGCGCTCGCCGGAAGTGTTCAGCTGGGATCCGGTGTAGGGCGATGGCGCTGGACTACGCCTTCCTGATGGGGCTCCCGCCGATGGAGACCCGCCACGAGTACGCTTGGCGGGACACCATCCTGTACGCCCTGGGCGTGGGCGCGGCGTCCGAGGCGCCGTTGGACGAGAGCGAGCTGCGGTTCGTCTATGAGGAGGGCCTGCAGGCGCTGCCCAGCATGGCGGTGGTGCTGGCCTATCCTGGCTTCTGGGCCAAGGACCCGAAGTACGGGATCACCTGGCAGAAGCTGCTGCACGGCGAGCAGATGGTGACGCTGCACAAGCCGCTGCCGGTGGAAGGCAAGCTCCTGGGCGTCACCACCATCGACGAGATTTACGATAA
>CANJKG010000071.1 GCA_947474775.1 Caulobacteraceae bacterium
GGCGCGCGGCGGTGGCGTGGCCGGAAAGCCTGCGCGCTATGGGACCGCCGGCGATCGCGCCCCCCGCGCCGCCGACCGTCAGCGCCGCGAACAGCGGCCAGTCCACCAGGCCGGAGGCGGTGTAGCTGGCGCTGGTGGCCGCGCCGAACACGGCCACCGACGCCAGCGAGGAGGCGGCCGCGTGGGCCAGGGTCATGCCGGTGGCCACCATCAGCCCGGGCACGATCAGAAAGCCGCCGCCGATCCCGAAGAAGCCGGCGGCGAGGCCCACGACAAGTCCGACCGGCGCCAGGCGGAGCACAAGCCGTGGCGTCAGGTGGACCGACGGGTCGCCCTCCGAGCGCCGGGAGAACAACATCGACACGCCGACCAGGGCCATGGCCAGGGCGAACCCGGCCATCAGCGCCTGGCCATCGACCTGCTTGGCCAGGTGCGCGCCGGCCAGCGCGCCGGTCAGGCCGGCGGCGCCGAACACCAGGGCGCAGGGCCACTTCACCTGTCCGGCGCGGGACTGCATCGACAGGCCGAACGCGGCGTTGACGGCCACGGCGGCGGCGGACGTGCCGATGGCGACGTGAGGATCGCGGACGCCCAGGACGTAGATCAGGAAGGGCGTGGCCAGCACCGAGCCGCCGCCGCCGAATACCGCCAGCAGCAGGCCGATGAGGGCGCCGCCGGCTCCGGCCAGGGCGAGGGTGGACAGCGAAGGGTCCATGGTCAGGCGACCGTCGCGCGGTTCCATGGCGCCAGAGCGAGCAGTCGGGCCATGCCGCAGAAGCCGGTGGCGCCGGCCAGCGCCAGGCCGGCTCCGACGAAGGCGGCGATCCCGAGGAAGCCTGGATGCACGGCCACGCCGAGACCTACGCCCACCAGCACCAGCAGGCCCGCGCCGATCTGCACCTGGCGGATGATCTCCAAGGGCGCCTTGCGATCCTCCTGCACCGGCAGGCCGGCGGCGGCCCAGGCGTCGACCCCGCCGTCGAGGATGAAAGCCTCTCCGTCCACGGAGGCCGCCAGCCTTGCGCAGTTGGCGCCGGTTCGCATGCCAGTGCGGCAGGTGAAGATCACCTCCTTCGCCGGCTCGATCCTGAGGTGCGCGGCCTCGAACGTCGACAGCGGCCGCGAGAGCGCGCCCTTGATGTGGCGGCGCGCGAATTCGTCCGGTTCACGGATGTCGACCACGATCGCCTGGTGGCTGCGGATCAGTTCGGCGACGCGCTCGGGCTTCAGGGTCTTGAGTTGGCTGGTCATTGGGCGGCCTTCGTGTCTTGAGGACAGAATATCTCGGCTAGCGTCGCCACCACCCGGGCGGCGGCCGGGTCGGCGATCCGATACCAGATCGTCTGGCCGTCGCGGCGAGTCGCCACGACGCTCTCGGCCCGCAGCACCGCCAGGTGCTGCGACAGCGCCGACTGAGAGAGCCCGACGCAGGGCCGAAGTTGCCCCACGGAGCGCTCGCCGTCGCCGAGCTGGCAAAGGATCAGCAGGCGCCGATCACTGGCCAGCGCCCGCAGTAGCCGGGCGGCCGCCGCGACGCTGGCCTCGAACCGGGTGATGTCGAAGTTCGCGAGATCCATGATGGCCTCAATATATTAGTGGAAACTAAATTAGCAAGAGCTTATATATTGTGTCAACGCGGAGGTTCTCCATGCCGATCCAGATCCAGACGTTCTTCGATCCCACCACCTTCACCGCCAGCTACCTGATCCACGACCCCGCCACCCGCGCGGCGGCGATCATCGACCCGGTCCTGGACTATGATCCCCGCTCCGGCGTGGTCTCCACCCGCGCCGCCGACGCCGTCCTTAAGGCCGTGGCCGACGGGGGGCTGAGGCTCGACCATGTGCTCGAGACCCACGCCCACGCCGACCATCTGACCGCCGCCGACCACATCCGGCGGGCGACCGGCGCGAAGGTGGTGATCGGGGCCAGGATCACGGAGGTCCAGGCGCTGTTCGCGCCGCGCTTCGAGGCCGATGACGTGACGCCGGATGGCCGCGCCTTCGACCGCCTGGTGGAGGAAGGCGACGAAATTTCCCTGGGGTCGCTGACCATCCGGGTGATCCACACGCCCGGCCACACGCCGGCCGACGTCAGCTACCTGGTGGAGGACGCGGTCTTCGTGGGCGACACCCTGTTCATGCCCGACTACGGAACCGCCCGGGCGGACTTCCCCGGCGGCGACGCGGCCCAGCTCCACCGGTCGATCCGCAAGCTGCTGGCCCTGCCGCCGCAGACGCGGATGTTCGTGGGGCACGACTACCTGCCGCCCGGCCGGGAGACCTTTCGGTGGGAGACCACCGTGGCCGCCCAGCGCGCCGGGAACGTCCAGGCGCATGAGGGCGTCGACGAGGCGGCCTTCGTCCGGATGCGGACGGCCCGCGACGCCACGCTTGCGCCGCCGGTGCTGCTGCTCCCGTCGCTGCAGGTGAACATCCGCGCGGGCGCCCTGCCACCCCCCTCGGCGCGCGGGAGCCTGTTCCTCAAGATCCCCCTGACCGTCGCTACCCCCCGAACAGTCCCGCCAGCAGATTGATGGTCAGGGCGACCACCACGGTGTTGAAGGCGAAAGCCAGGATGGTGTGGACGGTGCCGACGCGACGGATCGCCTTGGAGGTGAACTGGATGTCGGCGGTCTGGCCGGCGGCGCCGATCACCACCGCGAAGTGGACGAAGTCCCAGTAGTCCGGCGGCTCGTCGCCTGGGAACAGCAGGCCGCCGGCGTTACCGCCCGGCGCGTAATACTCATGGGCGTAGTGCAGGGCGTAGATCAGCTGCACCATGAACCAGGAGAGGGCCACCGTGGCGAAGGCCAGGCCCACGTGCAGGGCCAGCGGCGCACCGTGCTCGGTCTTGCCGTGGGCGAGCTCGGCGGCCACGGCATAGAGACTGGCGGCCGCGGCCAGACTCACCAGGCCCAGGATGAATCCCTGCCCCTCGTCCTGGGTGACGGCGACCCTGCGGATGTCGTCCGGCGCGCGGCCCCGCATCATGTGCAGGGCCAGGCCGATGAAGCTCACGCATGCGGCGTCCCAACCCAGGATGGCGCAGGTGCTCCAGCGCAAGCCATCCGCGCCGTAGGCCAGACCCAGGCCGACCGCGAGGCCAACGGCGAGTGATACGGCCAGCCTGGGTCGCGCCCGGAGCGGCTCCAGCACGGGGAGCCCGGCCATTCTCAATCCGCCGACTTGGCCGCGTACTCCCGCTTCAGCCGCTTGGCGATCGACCAGCGATGGACCTCGGAGGGGCCGTCGTAGATGCGGAAGGCGCGGATATCGCGGAAGATCTGGTGCACCGGCGTGTCGTCGGTGACGCCCAGGCCGCCGAGCACCTGCACGCAACGGTCGGCCACCCGATAGAGCGCCTCGGAGACCGCGACCTTGGCCATGCTGGACTCGTTGCCGCCCGCCCCGTGGCCCGAGTTGTCCAGCACCCAGGCGCACCAGTCGGTCATCAGCTCGGCCTGCTTCAGGTCGATCTCGTTGTCGGCCAGCATGAAGCCGATGCCCTCGTGGTCGATGAGCTGCTTGCCGAAGGCGTGCCGCCGGCAGGCGTAGGCGACCGCCACGTCGTGCGCCCGCCTGGCCGCGCCCCACCAGCGCATGCAGTGGGTGAGCCTGGCCGGCGCCAGCCGCACCTGGGCGTAGCGGAACGCCTGGCCCACCTCGCCGAGGATCTGGTCGGCGGGCACGCGCACCTCGTCCAGCGCCACGATGGCGTGGCCCCCCGGCATGGTGCGGTCGATGGTGTCCATCACCCGCTCGATGCGGATGCCAGGCGTCGCCCAGTCGGCCAGGAACATGGTCGCCCCATGCTCGGTGCGGGCCATGATGATCGCTAAGGCCGCCCCGTCGGCGCCGGTGATGAAGGTCTTGCGACCGTTGATCACCCAGCCGCCGCCATCCTCGTGGGCGGTGGTCTTCATCATGCCGGGGTCGGAGCCGGCGCCGCCGTCCGGTTCGGTCATCAGGAAGGCCGAGCGGGTCTTCCCGGCCGCCAGCGGTCGCAGGAACCGCTCCTTCTGCTCGTGAGTGGCCACCTTCTCCAGCATGGCCATGTTGCCCTCGTCAGGGGCCATGATGTTCAGCGCGATGGGGCCCAGGGTCGAATAGCCGGCGGCGCGGAAGACGGTGGCGATCTCGCGGTGGTTCAGGCCCATGCCGCCGAACTCGGTCCCCACATGCGGCGACAGCAGGCCGGCGGCCCTGGCCTTGGCCTTCAGCTCATGGGCCAGTTCGTCGGAGGGTCCGTGGCTGCCGATGCGCGGGTCGCCCTCGTAGGGGATCACAACGTCGCGGATGAAGGCGTCCACCTTGCCGGCGATCTCGAGTTCGCGCGCGCCGCGGGTCAGATCCATGGGGTCCTCCTGATCGGTGGACCACATCGCCGCTTTTGCCCGCCGGGGCAACCAAGGACAAGCCTTTCGCCCGGTCTGAATGGCGCTAGAAGGGCCGCAGCGGCAAAAGGGGCTCAGGGCATGGACTTCGAACTTCCCGGGAAGGTGCAGGATCTGCAGGCCCGGCTGCAGGACTTCATGGCCGCGTACGTCTATCCCAACGAGCGCCGCTACATGGCGCAGGCGGAGGCGCTTGGGCCCTGGGCGGTATATCCGATTATCGATGAGCTGAAGGCCAAGGCGCGCATGGCCGGCCTGTGGAACCTGTTCCTGCCCCATCACGAGGGCGGCGCGGGCCTCACCAACCTGGAGTACGCGCCCCTGTGCGAGGTGATGGGCCGCTCGCACCTGGCGCCGGAGCTTTTCAACTGCTCGGCGCCCGACACCGGCAACATGGAGACCATCGCCCGCTACGGCACGCCCGAGCAGAAGAAGGCCTGGCTTGAGCCGCTGCTGGCCGGCGAGATCCGCTCGGCCTTCGCCATGACCGAGCCGCTAGTGGCCTCCTCCGACGCCACCAACATCGAGAGCGCCATCGTGCGCGACGGCGACGACTACGTGATCAACGGACGCAAGTGGTACACCACCAACGCCACCGATCCGCGCTGCGCGATCATCATCTTCATGGGCAAGACGGATCCGGCCAATCCGGATCGCCACAAGCAGCAGTCGATGTTCCTGGTCCCCATGGATACGCCTGGCGTCGAGGTGATCCGGGCCCTGCCGGTGCTGGGGTTCTACGGCGTGCCCGACCGGGCAGCCGAGGTCCTGTTCACAAACGTGCGGGTGCCGGCCTCCAACATGCTGCTGGGCGAGGGGCGCGGCTTCGAGATCGCCCAGGGCCGGCTGGGCCCCGGCCGTATCCACCACTGCATGCGCCTGGTGGGCCTGGCGGAGCGCGCCCTGGAACTGCTCTGCCGCCGGGCCGAGCTGCGCACCCCCTTCGGCAAGCCGCTTTCCGAGAACGCGGTCACCCTCGAGCGCATCGCCGAGTCGCGGATCATGATCGAGCAATGCCGGCTGCTGACCCTGAAGGCCGCCTGGGCCATGGACCGGTTCGGAAACAAGGTCGCCCGCCAGGAGATCGCCATGATCAAGGTCGCCGCGCCGAAGATGGCCTGTCAGGTGATTGACTGGACCATGCAGGCGTTCGGCGGCGGCGGGGTGAATACCGACTACTTCCTGGGCTCGGCCTACGCCACGGCGCGCCTGCTGCGCATCGCCGACGGTCCCGATGAGGTCCACGCCGCCCAGATCGGCCGTACCGAGCTGAAGTCGCACCGCAACACCGATCCCGCCAGGAGCGGAACGCTCGCGACTCCCCTTTCGCTGGAGACAGCGCGCCAGATGCCCGGAGGGCGCCCGCTCAGACCGGGAACCGGCTCCGCTTCCTGAACAGGCCCCAGGACGCCAGGATGAACAGGATGGTCACGGGGATGAAGATCAGGAAGGCGTTGGCCATGGCGTAGCGGATGGCCTTGCCGCCGCCGTAGTGGTCGCTGAGCGCGCCCACCAGCAGGGGGCCCAGGCCGAAGCCCATCAGGTTGCTGCCCAGCTGAACCATGGACATCACCGTGCCGCGCATGCCCACGGGCACGTTCGACATCAGCACGGAATAGGTAGGCGGCGAATAGCCGCTGCGCAGGAACTCGCCTGCCGCGTAGCAGGCCACGGCCACCAGGACGAGGGGCGTGAACAGCTGCAGCATGCCGATCGCCAGCAGGATGATGCACGAGACCCAGACGATGCGCAGGGCCCAGGCGGGGTTGCGGGCGCTCAGCCGGTCGGCGATCCAGCCATAGAGCGGCGGGGAGAGCACGCCGCCCATGCCACCCGCCAGGCCGATGATCAGGCCCACCTGCGTCAGGCTGAAGCCATGCACCCGCATGAAGAAGGAGGCGCTCCAGGCGCCGACGATGATGCTGACCAGCGCCATCATCGAGGCGGCCAGCATCAGCGAGATGACCGCCGGGTTCCTGCCCAGGAATCGGAACACCTCGCGGATGGGTGGGGCCTTCTGCGGCGGCGCCGCTTCGCCACCCGTCTCGGAGCCGCCCCGCTTGGGTTCCTGGACGGTCAGGATCATCACCACGGCGAAGAACAGTCCGGGCGCGCCGGCCACCATCAGGGCGACGCGCCAGCCGTACTCGGCGGCGATCAGCCCTCCTGCCGCCGCCGCGAGCAAAGAGCCCAGGTTGGAGCTGGTGTAGAAGATCCCCATCACGAATCCCCGGCGCTCGGGGGGGAAGATGTCCGAGAGCATAGGCAGCGACAGCGGCGCCGCGCCCGATTCGAAGACGCCCACGCCGATCCGGGTCAACAGCAGTTGGCTGTACAGGCGCGACAGGCCGCCCAGAGCGGTGAAGATACTCCAGGCCGCCACCGCCAGGGCCAGCAGGTTGCGCCGGTTCACCCGGTCGCTGAGCCAGCCCATGGGGAGCACCGCCGTTGAGAAGCCGATGGCGAAGGCCGTGCCGGAGTAGAATCCGGCCTGGGCGTCGGTAAGGCCGAATTCCTCCTTGATCGGCTCGATCAGGATCCCGGCCATGGTGCGGTCCATGGCGTGGCACAGGAAGATGCCCATCATCACCGTCAGGGCGTACCAGCGGTAGGTCGGGTTGGCGTATCGGCTCGCCGCGGTCTCGGCGGGGGCGGTCATGTCGGGCTCCATCGGGCTCGAAAGGCGGAGTTTTGGCTCCGGAATCAGCGGGTCGGACGGGCGCCTCGCCGCTGCTGGCTGGCGATCCCCCGGATCGCGTCATGTCCCCATCTGCATCATCCGGTCATTGGCGCCGGATTGTTCATGGTTTGAAGTAGTAGCCTAAGGTTCGCCCCAGGCCAACGGCGCCGCGTCGCTCATCCCCGGCGCCGTTCCAGGAAGCTGAACACCGCCTCGTTGAAGGCGTCGTTGCGGTCGCCGGCCACCATATGGTCGGCCCCGGCGATGTCCGCGAACTCCGCCTGCGGCACCATGTCCAGGAACTCCTGGGCGCCCTGCGGGGAGACCACGTCGCTCATCCGACCGCGCACCAGCAGGGTCGGGCCGGTCAGGCCCCGCGCGGCCGCCTCCAGCCGCGGCTGGTCGATGGCGCGGTCCTGATCCATGCGCGCCGGGTCCCAGTGCCAGCGGTAGCGACCGTCCGGCCCCAGGCGCAGGTTGCGCGCCAGGCCGCTGACGTCGGTGGGGCGCTTGCGATGCGGCAGGTAGGCGGCCACCGCGTCGGCGGCGTCCTCGAGGCTGGTGAAGCCGTCAGGGCGGGCGGTCATGAAGGCGCGGATGCGCGCGGCGCCCTGCGGCTCGATCCTGGGTGTCGTATCGACCAGCACCAGTCCCCGCGCGCGGCCCTTGGTCTCGCCCACATAGACCAGGCCGATGATGCCGCCCAGCGAGGCGCCGACGATGAAGGCCGGCTGGGCAAGGGTGTCGGCCACGGCCTTGATGTCGGCCACATGGCTGTCCAGGGAATAGTCCTTGTTCTTCGGCCATTCGGTCTCGCCGTGGCCGCGCAGGTCCAGCGAGATCATCCTGAAGCCGCGCCGCGCGCCCTCGGCCACGGCGCCGCCCCAGGCCGCCCGGGTCTGGCCCCCGCCGGGCGACAGGATCACCGGAACGCCCTCCTCCGGGCCTGCCACATCGGCGGCGATCTGGATGCCTGCGCCCTGGAAGCGGACGGAGCGCAGGGCGGCGGGGTCGGTGGATGTATCGGTCATAGGACTCGTCAAATCTAAAAAGGACGGCGAGATCAAGCGCGCTGGCGCCAAGCGACCCCGCCGGGCTTCAACTTCCTTCGCTATCGGCCTATCTGTGCCCGCTCATTTCAGGATCGGCCGGCCTTGGCCGGACCAGGGGAGGGACGTGTTCCATGTATGACGTGATGCAGGGCGTGCGGGTGGTCGAGGTCGCCGAACATACCTTCGCGCCGGCCGCGGGCATGATCCTGGCCGACTGGGGCGCCGACGTGATCAAGGTCGAGCGCAGTCAGGGCGGCGGCGACCCGTCCCGGAACCTGCGCCAGCTCGCCCAGCCCGGACAGAAGCGCAACGGTTTCTTCGAGGTGGCCAATCGCGGCAAGCGCGCGATCGCGCTGGACCTCACCCAGGCCGAAGGCCGCGAGCAGCTCTACAAGCTGATCGACAAGGCCGACGTCTTCATTACCAACCTGCGGGGCGACGCCCGCGCCAAACTCGGCATCGAGGCCGCCGACCTGATGAAGCGCAAGCCGACCCTGATCTACGCCCGGGCCACGGGCTATGGTATGCGCGGCCCGCTGGCGGGTGAGGGCGGCTTCGACTTCCCCTCGTCCTGGTGCCGCTCCGGCTCGGCCTTCACCCAGACGCCTGAGGACGGCGGCCGGCCCCCACGCCAGCCGGGCTCGGTGGGGGACCTGAACGGCGGGGCGACCCTCTGCGGCGCGATCGCCGCGGCCCTGTTCCGGCGCGAGCGGACCGGCAAGGGCTGCGTGGTCGACCATTCGCTCTACGGTATCGGCGCCTACATCATGACCCAGTCCATCGCCAGCGTGAGCCTCGCGCCGCCGCCCGCGCCGGGCGAGGCGCCCAAGACCAAGCGCGCGGTGGTCAACAACCCGATCAACCGCCTCTACAAGACCAGCGACGGCCGATGGATTTCCATCTCCTTCCTGATGGACAAGTGGTTCCCGGAACTGGCCCGGCGCATCGGCCGCGAGGACATGATCACCGATCCCCGCTTCGCCACCGAGCAGGCCAAGTACGAGAACTCCGAGGCGCTGATCGCCCAGCTGGACGCGGTCTTCGCCCAGAAGACCATGCGCGACTGGATGGGGATTCTCAAAGGTATCGACGGCGTCTGGGCGCCGCTGCTGAGCCCGCTCGAGGTGCTCACCGACGAGCAGGCGCTGGAGGCGGGCATCGTAACCAAGGTCACCGACGACGACGGCGACAGCTACTATGCCGCCTGCTCGCCAGGCATGTTCGACGAACGTCCGATCGGCGACCTGAAGGCCAGCCCCAACTACGGCCAGCACAACGACGAGGTGATGCGCGAACTGGGCCTCACCGACGAGCAGATCAAGGCGATGTACGACCGCAGGGTGCTGGTGCAGCCGAAAGGCTAGCCCCTAACGACCCGTCCAGCTGGGCGGGCGCTTCTCGGCGAAGGCGCGCGGGCCCTCCTTCGAATCGGCGCTGGCCCGGTGGGCGACCCAGGCCGGGTAGCCGGACTGGTTGCGAAGCGCCGTGGCCAGGTTGGGCTCCTCCAGCCCCCGCAGCGCGGCCTCCTTGGTCGCGCGCAGGGCCGTGGGCGCGCCCTTCAGGATCTCCGCGCACCATCGGGCGGTGGCGGCCTTGAGCTCGCCCGGCGGGACCACCTCGTTGACCAGGCCGAGCTGGGCGGCCTTGGCCGCGTCGATCCGCTCGCAGGCCAGCAGCATGCCCATGGCCGGCTTCAGGCCGATCTGGCGCACCAGCCGGTGGACGCCGCCGCCCAGCGCGATCGCGCCCACCCTTGGTTCCGGCAGGCCGAAGGTGGCGGTCTGCGAGGCGATGACGATGTCGCAGGCCAGCACGATCTCGAACCCGCCGCCCAGCGCCAGGCCGTTCACAGCCGCGATCACCGGCTTGGCCAGGTCGTAGCGCTCGACGAGGCCGGCGTAGCCGCTCCTCGGATAGGGCGTCCGCGTCCCGCCGGCCGCCACCGAGGCCTTCAGGTCGCTGCCGGCGCAGAAGGCCCGCTCGCCCGCGCCAGTGACCACGCAGATGAACTGGTCGGGATCGGCCGCGAAGCCGTCGAACGCCGCCTGCAGCTCGTCCTGCATGAGGGGATCGATGGCGTTCATCACCTGTGGCCGGTTCAGGGTGACGGTGGTGATGTGGTCCTTGGTGTCGACGGTGATGGTCTGCATTGGCGTCCTTGCGGGTTTGGACGACAGCCTAGCGCGTGTCAGGCGCGGGCGTCACGCCGCCGATCCGCGGCGCGCGTCTCGCGCTGCACGAAGGCCAGCAGCAGGCCAAAGCCCAGCAGCGCCTGCCCGACGGCGTGGACGCCCGCGCCGCGCAGCCCGAAATGGTCCAGCATCGCCGGCAGGATCACCAGCAGGGCAGGGCCGGCCAGCAGGTTGGCCGCGATGGAGAGGTCGGGCCGGCCGAGCGCTGTCAGGGCCGCCGTCATCGGGGGGCCGGCCATGAGGATCGTACGCGCGATGGCCAGCCACAGGATGATCTCCCCAGCCGCGGCGAAGCCATCTCCGGCCATCAGCACGGCGAGCTCCGGGCCAAAAACCGCCAGCGCCAGGCAGATGGGCGCCACCACCGCCACCGCCGTCCCGATGGCCCTGAACAACACGGCCCGCAGGCGCGCGCCGCCTTCGCCGGCGGCCACCAGACGCGCCAGCTCCGCATAGGCCGCCTGGCCAAGGATCAGCGCGGGCTGGGTCAGGACCGCGGTCGCACGCTGGGCGACCGCATAGAAGCCGGCCGAGACTGGTCCCAGCATCCATCCCACCGCCAACGGCGTCAGGCGGCCGGCGAGCTCGGACAGGGTGAAATCCAACTTGGCGGCCGCCATGAACCTGACCAGCCCAAGGTTCTCCCTGGGCGCCCTTCCCAGATCATTCAGGCTGATCCGCGCCAGGCGTCCCCGCGCCACCACCAGCGCCAGCACCCACATCAAAGCCCATTCGGCGAGCGCGGCGACCAGCCAAGCGATCAGAAACCCTGTGAGCCCCCAACCCGCGAGCACCACGATCGTCCCGCCCGCCAGGCGCACCATCGGCGCAGCCACCATGTGCCAGCCCAGAAGATCGAACCGGCCGAGGAGCTGGAGGTAGCCGCCCGGCGTTCCCCGGATGGAGGCCAGCACCGCCAGGCTGTAGGGCGCGGCAATGTCCAGCGCGGCCTGCGACCAGCCCAGCCTGGGACCCAGAAATGGGGCCAGCGCGGCGGCCACGCCCACCGCCAGCGCTCCGGCCGACAGCTCCACGACGGCCGCGAACGACAGCAGGCGCGTCAGGCGGGGCCGGTCGCCCTCGGCCAGGGCGCCGGCGCCGTAGCGCACCACCGCATGCCAGCCTTGCACCTCAACGATCCCGCCGACCGTCATCACATAGGTGTGGATCAGCACCAGCGCGCCATAGTCCTGCGGACCCAGGGTGCGCGCGGCGATCAGCATGTAGACGAGGCTGATCACCCCCGCTGTCGCCTTGCCTCCGATCAGGCGCGCGACGTTGCCGAAGATGCGAGGAACGACGCCGCGCGCCTCATCCATTGAGGACGAGCCTTCGCGCCTCGCGCAGGGGCGCCGGCGGGCTCGCAAGACCCGCGAGGGCGGCGATGGCGCGCGCCGCGCGGACCGAGGACGGCTCTTCGGTGAGACTGAAGGTGTAGTCGAACAGTTCGCGCTGCACGGGCCGGTGGACGACCGCGTGCTCCTTGATCGCCCGATCCAGCGCCGGTCCGAGCTCGGCCGCCGTCTCGATCACCGGGCCGGTTCCCCAGTGGGCGAAGTTGGGATCGTCCCGCCAGTCGAAGCGCCGGGGATTGAGGAACACGCAGGGCCTGGGATTGAGCAGGAACTCATAGACCTGGCTGGAGACGTCGCCGAGGTAGATGTCCGCGCGCTGGGTATAGGCCATGGTCGTGGAAGCGCGGCTGCCGAGATCGACGTGGATGTGCCGCGCCTGACGGTGCCGCTCCTGGATCTTCCCCGGCCGGGTGAACCTCAGCTTGTCTATGCTGAGCACGAACCGGCGCTCGAACATCATCACATGCGGCGCGAAGATCAGCTGGTACTTCTCCTGCCCTGCGAACCAGTCGAGCACCTGCTGGCCCATCGGATACCAGGACGACAGGTGCGGCGAAACATGCGGGTTGTAGAGCACCACCGGGCGATTGCGATCGAAGACCGGGGCGTTGTCGTCGTCTCCGTCGGCCAAGTCGAACTTAGGATAGCCCACGATGGAGATGGTCTCGGGATCGACGCCGCCGTCGCTGACCATCCGGTCGCGGATCTTGGGTCCGGCCACCAGCATGTGGTCGAACCTGCCTTTAAGCTTCTGGAATCCGATGGCGCGATCGCCGGCCCCGTGGGGAATGCAGATGATCTGCGGCCTGGTCAGCCCGAACTGGGTCTTGAGGATCAGCGAGGTGGTTTCGGTCACCACCAGCACGTCCAGCGACCGGAAGAACTCCAGGTTGTCCCGGTAGATCAGGAGCTTCGTAGCGGGGAGCAGGTTGTCGAAGGTGGCCTCAGCGAACCGGCTGGTGCGCCGCCGCAGGCCCAGCTTCACCAGTTCGATCCTGTCTCCGACCAGCCCCCCGCCCAGGCGTACGACCTCTGCGCTGATCCGATCGTTGGTTGTCGCGGCGATGATCTCGGCGTCCACGCCGGACCGCGCCAGCGCCAGCGCGGTGGGCAGGCTGTGCGCGACCTGGTGGATCTGGTCGTGGTTGAATAGGAAGCCGATCCGCATGGACGCCCGGGGGTTTCAGTCCGACCCGGCTTCCATTCTCAGGAATCGACAACCCCGTCTACGCCGTCAGGGTGCGGCTCTTCGCGCCATCGGTCGTATGGCCGCAGCGGCCGCGGATCAGCAGCAGGCTTCCGGCTTGTCCTTGAGCAGGCCGTAGAGCGGCGCGCAGAGCTGGGGACTTGCCTAGCGGCAGTCCTCGATCAGGAACGCCAGAAGTTCGCCCACGCGCGCATGGGTCACGGAATAGATGATCGAGCGGCCATCGCGGCGCGCACTGATCAGGCCGGCGGCGCTGAGGATATTGAGGCTGCTGGACAGGGTGTTCGGCCGGATGCCCATGCTGCGCGCGATCTCGCCCGCCGCAACCCCGTCGGGGCCGGCGCGCACCAGCAGCCGGAACACTTCCAGCCGCGGGGGGTGACCCAACGCCGCGAGCGCCGCTGCCGCAGCCTCAGACTCCATATCTCGACATTCCTCGAAACCTAGTCATGACAATGACTTGTACAGACCCCACCGTTATATGTTTTGGCGAAAAGTAAATCACC
>CANJKG010000072.1 GCA_947474775.1 Caulobacteraceae bacterium
GATCCCCAGGGCCTCGATGCGCTCGCGCTGTTTCGGATCGGCGAAGCGGGCGACGCCCCAAACCTCGTTGGTCCTGGCCAGGGAGGCCGCGATCGGGATGACCGACTTGCCGGTGACCCCGGTGATGAGGATTTTCTCGTCGGTCAGCATTTCAGCGCTCTCCCTGTTTGGCGCGGTCACGGCGGATGTCGTTATTTTTTTGATGCCTTGTCACAGAATTGGTAGTCTGGGCCAGAGGCCGGTGAGCTGAAAGCAGCGCTTGCCGTTCGATAAAATTTGGAAGCGCTGTCAGGAAATGGGGAAGTGCCACCCCAGATTCTGACATGTCGTTATTTTTCAAGGGAGCGGGCCTCGCCCGGAAGGATCGTCGATGTCGCAAGGCGTTCTGAGCGGAGTGCGGGTGCTGGAATGGAGCCAGGGGCATGCCGCCCAGGTCGCGGCGCTGTTCCTGGCCGAGGTCGGGGCCGACGTGGTCAAGGTGGAGGCGCAGGGCGACGGGGCGGAGCGGGCGAAGGCCAGCTTCGCGGTCTGGAACCGCAGCAAGCGCAGCATCGTCCTGGACCCCGCCAACCCCGCCGAGCGGGCCGACTTCGACAGGCTGCTGGCGGCGGCCGACGTGTTCATCACCGACCGCATCCCCGCGACCCTGGCCGGGCTGGGCCTGGACGGCAAGACCCTGAACGCCCGCGACCCCGACCTGATCGTGGTGCAGATCGGCGCCTGGCCGGCGGGTCACCCTCTGGAGAACCGTCCCCTGGACGACACCCTGGTGTTGGCCGAGTCCGGGCTGATGGACGAGCAGACCGGGGTGCGGGAAGGGCCGATCTACCTGCGCTTCCCGCTTGGCAGCTGGTGCGCCTCCTACCTGGCGGCCAATGGGGCGGCGGCCGCCCTCGTGGCCCGCGCCAAGGGCCGGCGGACCAGGGCGATCTACACCAGTCTGATCCAGGGGGCGCTGGTGCCAGCCAGCATGTTCTGGCGCCGGGCGGAGAAGCCGACGGACAACCTGATCGCCTCCATGCCCAAGGCGGGGAACACCCCGCAGTACGAGTGCTCTGACGGCAAGTGGCTGCACCTGAAGGCGCCGGGCCCAGACGCTACCCCCTCCA
This sequence comes from Caulobacteraceae bacterium, assembly GCA_947474775.1. Taxonomy (GTDB): domain Bacteria; phylum Pseudomonadota; class Alphaproteobacteria; order Caulobacterales; family Caulobacteraceae; genus Phenylobacterium. The sequence continues at coordinate 1,110 of CANJKG010000072.1, forward strand.
TGAAGGCGGGGCTGGAGGCGATGGGGCCGGCCGAGGTGGCGCGGCTCAACGCCGGGGAGTGGAACGGCAAGCACAACTCGCCGAACTACGGCGCCAACAAGGTGATCTTCAAGACCAAGCCGCGGCACGAATGGCTGGAGGAGCTGTGGGCCTGCGACGTGCCGGTGCAGCCGGACCTGGCCATGGGGGAGATCTATTACGACGAGCAGGCCCAGGCGAACGGCTATGTGGTCACCGTCGAGGACAAGGTGTTCGGCAAGACCCTCCAGCCGGGGCCAATCGTGGCGGTGGACCCGCCGGCCCGCGTGCAGGGGCCGGCGCCGGCGCTGGACGCCGACCGCGAGGCGGTGCTGACCGACTGGACACCCCGGGGCGCTCTGGGGCTGACGGACCACGACGGCGGGCCGCTCGACGGGCTGAAGGTGCTGGACTGCGGGGCCATGCTGGCCGGGCCGCTGGCGCCGATGATGCTTGGCGACATGGGCGCCGAGGTGGTGAAGCTGGAGGCGGTCGAGGGCGAGGTGATGCGCCGCGTGGAAGGGCCGTTCAACGCCTGCCAGCGGGGCAAGCTGTCGGTGGCCCTGCAGCTGAAGGCGCCCGAGAGCCGGCCGGTGCTGCGCGACCTGGTGCGCTGGGCCGACGTGCTGCACCACAACCTGCGCATGCCGGCGGCGACCCGGCTGGGCCTGGGCTACGAGGATCTGAAGAAGGTCAGGCCGGACCTGATCTATTGCCATGTGAGCTCGTACGGGCCAGTGGGGCCGCGCAAGGACTGGCCGGGCTACGACCAGTTGTTCCAGGCCCAGAGCGGCTGGGAGTACGAGGGCGCCGGCGAGGGCAACCGGCCCATGTGGCACCGCTTCGGGATGATGGACCACCAGTGCGCAATGTCGTCGCTGCTGGCGACCCTGGCGGCGCTCTACCACCGGGAGAAGACCGGGCGGGGGCAGGCGGTGGCCGGCTCGCTGCTGGGCGCCAGCGTGATGACGGTGAGCGAGACGGTGGTCCTCGAGGACGGGACCCTGACGCCCTTCGTGCGGCTCGATTCGCGGCAGCTGGGCGTCTCGCCGGCCCGGCGGCTCTACCAGTGCCAGGACGGCTGGATCGCCCTCGTGGCGGAAGGCGGGGGCGAGCTGGCGGCGGTAGCGGAGGGGCTCGGTGCGGCCGGTCCGGAGGGGCTGGAGGCGGCGTTCACCGGTGTGGGCGTGGAGCGGGCCATCGAGATCGTCACGGCGGCGGGTGGGGCGGCGGTGCAGGCCAAACAGGATCAGAAGGACGCCTTCTTCGATTCCCCCGTCAACGCGGCCCTCAAGCTGACCGTGAAGTACGACCATCCGACCTATGGGACCTATGAGATGCCTGGCGCCTTCTGGCGGGCCGGCGACCGGCCCTGGGTGGCGAGCTTCGGGCCGCCGCTGGTGGCGGCCGGCCAGGGCTGGGTGCTGGGGCGGCTCGGCTACAAGCGGGCGGATATCAGCGCTCTGGCGTCGCGGCAGATTCTCGCCGAAGAACCAGCCCTGCAGTCGGCGTAAGGACGCAACCGTGGCCTCCGAGAGCAACAAGGTGTCCGACCAGAGCGCCACCGCGAGGGTTCCGGAGGCCGAGCGGGGCGTGCCCGTGCGCGGCCGGCCCAACGGCGCCTCGCGCTCGCGGCGGATGAAGTCGGAGGTCACCCACGAGAAGCTGCGGCGGGCCACCGCCAGGCTGTTGGAGCAGAAGCCACTCCGGGAGCTGAAGGTTTCCGACATCACCAACCTGGCCTCGGTTTCGCCCTCGACCTTCTACATCTACTTCGCCGACGTGAACGAGGCGGTGCTGGCGGTCCTCGACGAGGCCTACCGCACCTTGCCGGACTTCGCCGCCATGACCGCCAACTTCGGGCGCGACACCCTGAAGGCCGACGTGCGGGCCTATGTGCGCGCCTACCTGGCCTATTGGGACGACCACTACGCGGTGCTGCGGGTGCGCAATCTGGCGGCCGACGAGGGCGACAAGCGATTCCGGGAATCCCGGCACAAGGCGCTGGGGCCCGGCGTCGAGGCCATGGCGAAGAAGATCGACGAGATGCGCGGGGCCTCGCTGCGGGAGGCCGACGTTCCGGCCATGGCGCTGGCGCTGGTGCTGAACGGCTCGCTGGAGCGGCTGGCCTCGGTGATCCGCTTTAGGCCGCGAGGGACGGATCTGACCCGCGGCAGGCTGGTGGACGCGGCGACGTTGATGTTTTGCGACGCGCTGCAACCGAGGCTATGAGGTGACGCCATCAAACCGTGCCCTGTTTCACGGGCGCGGCCGCCACGCTGTTTTTTTGAAGACCCTGAGCTGTTGAGGACGACGTGAACCTAGACTTTACCGCCGAGGACGACCTGTTCCGCGAGGAAGCCCGCGATTGGCTGCAAGACAACGTCCCGCGCACCCCGCAGCCGCCGGACGGCTGGCCGCAGCGTGAGTGGGAGCTGGCCTGGCAGGCCAAGCAGTACGAGGGCGGTTGGGCCGGGGTCTCGTGGCCCAAGGAATACGGCGGCAAGGGGCTTTCACTGACCCATCAGCTGATCTGGTTCGAGGAGTACGCCCGGGCGGGCGCCCCGAACGCGCAGCTGCTGTTCGTGGGCTGCAACCACGCCGCGCCCACGCTGGTCGCCAAGGGCACCGAGGAGCAGAAGTCCTTCCACCTGCCTAAGATTCTCAAGGGCGAGGTGCTGTGGTGCCAGGGCTTCTCGGAGCCCAACAACGGCTCGGACCTGGGCGGCCTGCGCTGCCGCGCGGTGATCGACGGCGACCACCTGGTGGTCAACGGCAGCAAGATCTGGACGTCCAGCGCTCACCTGGCCGACTGGCAGGAGCTGCTGGTGCGCACCGACCCGGACGTGCCCAAGCACAAGGGCATCACCTGGACGATCTGCGACATGAAGACCCCGGGCATCGAGCTTCGCCCGATCAACATCATGACGGCGCCGGGCCACCACCACTTCAACCAGGTGTTCTACACCGACGTCCGCATCCCCCTGACCAATGTGGTGGGCGAGGTCAACGACGGCTGGAACGTGGCCATGTCGACGCTGGGCTTTGAGCGCGGCACGGCAAGCATGTCGGAGCAGATCCGCTTCGGCGTAGTGCTCGAGAAGCTGATCAAGCTGGCCGAGGAGCGGCTGGGTCCCGGCGTGCTGGAGCATGACGAGATCGGCGCGCGGCTGGCGCAGCTGAGGGCCGAATGGGCGGCCACGCGGGCGATGACCTACATGGTGGTGTCGAAGTCCTTCAAGGGCGCGCCGGGCTCGGAATCCTCGCTGCTGCGGGCGTTCGTCAGCCAGCTGAAGCAGCGCAGCCGCCGGATCGCCGTGGACATCCTGGGGTCGGACAGCCTTGAGCTTCCGGAGCATGATCCGTGGATCCGGCCCTACCTGCGCACCTATTCGGAGACGATCGCCGCCGGCACCTCCGAGATCCAACGCAACATCATCGGCGAGCGCGTGCTCGGCCTGCCGCGCTAAGGGGGACCTCACACATGAACCTTCTCCCGACCGACGAACAGGTCCAGCTGGTCGACGCGGCCAAGTCCTTCCTGGAAGGCGAAGCGCCCATGGAGCGGCTGCGTCCGCAGTACGGCCAGGTGGGCAACCACGACGGCAAGCTATGGCCGCAACTGGGCGAGCTCGGCTTCTTAGGGATAGGCGTCGCCGAGGAGCACGGGGGCCTAGGCCTCGGCGCGGCCGAAGAAACGCTGGTCTTCCGGGAATACGGCCGCCACCTGGTCTCGCCGGGCATCCTGGGCCTGGTGCTGGCCGGGCGGCTGGCCGCGGGCGACGCCGCGCTGACCGAGAAGATCCTCGCCGGCAAGGCCAAGGTTGGCCTGTCGATCCGCCGCCAGGGCGGCGGCTGGCACCTGCTGGAGGCCAAGGACGCCGACTATGTGGTGTCCTACAGCGAGGAAGGCTCAGAGCTGCGCGCGGTCTCCGACTACGTCGAGGTCACCGACATCATGTGCATGGACAGCCACCTGCTGCTGCAGCGGGCCAAGCTCTCCGCCGCCAAGCCGCTTCGCGCGGTGAAGGGGCCGGAACTCTACCATGTGGCGATCCAGCTCCTGTCGGCCTATGCGGTCGGCGTGGCGGAGGGCGCGCTGCGCATGGGCGTCGAATACGCCAAGATCCGCGAGCAGTTCGGAAAGGTGATCGGCTCGTTCCAGGCGATCAAGCACAAGTGCGCCGACATGGCGATCTGGGCGGAGGTGGCATCCTGCCAGGTGGCCTTCTCCTCGGTGGTGGTGGCCGACAAGCGCGCCGACGCCGGCTTCCAGGTGCGGGCCTCCAACCTGGTGGCCATCGACGCGGCCCTGAAGAACGGCGCCACCAACATCCAGGTGCACGGCGCCATCGGCTTCACGGCCGAGACCGAGGCCCACGTCTATCTGAAGCGCGCCCACGTGCTGGATACGCTCAGCGGATCGCTGCGCGAACAGCGGACCGGCATGCTCCGCGATCCCGTGCCGGCGTAGGGACCATGACGTCCGAAGCCCCGATCCTACTGAGCGAGCGCCAGGATTCGTTGTTGATCCTGACCATGAACCGGCCGGAGCGGCTGAACGCCCTGTCGCCGGAGCTGCACGAGGAGCTGGACCACGCGCTGGAGGCGGCGGCCCGCGATCCCGAGGTGAAGGCGGTGGTGATCACCGGCGCCGGGCGGGCCTTCTGCTCCGGCGGCGACCTGGGCGGCTCCAGCCGGCCGCGGCCCAAGGGGCTGGAGGGCCGCGCCGACCATGCCTTCCACAACGCCCTGGCCGCGCGGCTGGCGCATGACATGCCCAAGCCCGTCATCGCGCTGATGAACGGGCCGACGGCGGGGGCGGGCCTGGCGCTGGCGCTCGCCTGCGACCTGCGGTTCACGATCAGGGACGCGGTGATCACCACGGCCTTCGCGCCCAACGGCCTGTCCGGCGACATGGGTATCAGCTACTTCATCGCCAAGCTGGCCGGGCCCGCCAAGGCGCGCGAACTGATGTGGCTGTCGGAGAAGCTGAACGGCGAGGAGGCCCTGGCCGCCGGCCTGGTCAACCGGGTCTATGCGGACGCCCAGACCCTGATGAGCGAGGGTCTGGCCATCGCGCGCCGGCTGGCCTCCGGCCCCGCGCTCGCCTACCGCTACATGAAGCAGAACCTGATCCTGGCGGAGACCGAGAACCTGGAGCAGGTGCTGCGGGCGGAAGCCTTCGCCATGGCCCGCAGCGGCGGCAGCGAGGACGTCAAGGAAGCGGCCATGGCGCGACGCGAGAAGCGGCCGCCGGTTTTCAAGGGATACTGAGCATCAGAGGATAGCGGGGACGGGCGACCCGACCTAAGGTGATCACCGTTCTCCCGCGCTTCGGCGCTTTCCCGGTGGCTTGATGAAACGCGGCAATCCCTGGTTCACGCTCGGCGCCGACATGTGGACGCTGGGATTGGAGACCGCCCAGGTGATGGGCTTGCGGAGCCTGAAGATCGTGACCGGTGGCGCTGAGGGAGAAGGCGAACTTCGCCGTATGGTCGAGGAGAAGGTCGAGGCCGGCTTGGCGCTGCAGACCCTGGCCCTGACCGGCGGCCTGGGATTCACGCCGCAGGCCGTTGCGGCCAAGACCGTCGCCCACTACCGGCGCAAGGTGCGGGCGAACCGACGGCGGCTGATCAAGTCGTAGGCCGGGCAAGTCCCTTCTCCCCTTGCGGGAGAAGACCATCCCCTGCGGAGCAGGGTCGGATGAGGGGTCTCTCAGACCCTTCGGGGAATGCCTCCTCGGCGTTGAATCGTCAGTCCACGCAAGGGAATAGGCCGGTGACGAACCCAGGTTAGGGAGGCGCGCTTGATCGAAGTCGTCACATATCGGGCGCATCAGTTCGATGGCGTTCGGGAACTGTGGGAGGAGGCGTTTCCCGACGATCCGCCCTGGAACCGCGCCGAGGCGGCCATACCCGCCAAGCTCGCAATCCAGCCCGATCTGTTCCTGGTTGCTGTGCAGGGGGAGCGCGTCGTCGGGAGCGTGATGGCCGGGTATGACGGACACCGGGGCTGGCTCTACGCCGCGGCGGTTCTCAAGGGGCATCAGCGGAAGGGGGTCGCCTCGCGACTTGTCGCCGAAGCCGAGCGCCGTCTGCGGGCGCTGGGATGCGAGAAGGTGAACCTGCAGGTCCGCGCCGCCAACCAGCAGGTGGTCGGGTTCTATTGCGGTCTCGGCTATCAGGTCGAAGAGCGCATCAGCATGGGCCGGCGGCTTTAACCCGCGCTCATCCCCGCATCGACAGGAACGTCTCCCCCGCTTCGGCGCGGCGGGCGCGGTCGTCGCGCAGCGCGCTGCGGCGGACCTTGCCGGCCTCGTCGCGCAGCGGCTCGGCGACCAGTTCGTAGGTGTAGGGCAGCTTGTAGCGGGCCAGGCGCTCCGACAGGAACGTCATCAGGTCTCCGGCCAGGGGTGGCGCATCGGGCGTGCGGGGATGGACGATGGCGTGGACCCGCTGGCCCAGGTCGGCGTCGGGCAGGCCCACCACCACCGCGCCGCCGACGCCCGGGTGGGCCTCCAGGGCGCCCTCGATCTCGGCGGGGAAGATGTTGGCGCCGCCGCTGATGACCATGTCGGTGCGCCGGTCGGAGAGGTAGAGGTAGCCGTCCTCGTCCAGGGAGCCCATGTCGCCATAGCTCTCCCACTCGCCGATCACCCGGCGGGCGGCGCCCACGTAGTCGTAGTTGGCGGAGCGGCCAGCCGCCGGCCGGAAGTAGATCTCGCCAACCTCGCCCGTGGGCATGTCCTGGCCCTGATCGTCCAGCACCCGGATCTGGGCGCCGGCGGAGGGCTTGCCCACCGAGCCGCGGTGCTTCAGCCATTCGAAGCCCATGATGGCGGTGCCGCCGAGCGACTCGGTGCCGGCGTAGATCTCGCCGATCCTGTCAGGGCCCAGCCAATCGATGAAGGCGGCCTTCAGCCAGTCGGGGCACATGGCGGCCATGTGCATGACCAGCTCCAGGGAGGACAGGTCGTAGCGGTTGCGGGTCTCCTCACCCAGGGCCCAGATGCGGTTCATCATGGTGGGCACGAGGTAGACCCATTTCACCTTGTGGGCCTCGATCAGGCGCAGGGTCTGCTCGGGGTCGAAGCGGGTGGTCTCGATCAGGTGGCCGCCCCACAGGATGCACCAGGCGGTGAAGCAGAAGGGCGCGTTGTGATAGAGCGGCGCGCTGTTGAGGATGACGTCGTCGGTCTCCATGCCCAGCGAAGTGGCCTCCGGATCGGCGAAGGCGGGTCGCCGGTCGAGGATCAGTTTCGGCCGGCCGGTGCTTCCGCCGCTGTTCATGGCCTTGAAGCGCTTGGCGGCCTTGGGCGGCAGGGGCGCGTCGGAAAGGCTGGGGTCGGGCTGGAAGCCCTGCGGCAGGACGGGAAAGCCGGCGGCGCGTTCGGCGCCCACGCCGATCACCAGCTTCGGCTGGGCCAGCTCCAGGATCGCCTTCAACTCGAGGTCGGGCAGGCGGTAGGAGACCGGCTGGGGCGTGGCGCCCAGCTTCCAGATGGCGACGGCGGTCACGTGGTAATCGACGCTGTTGGGCAGGGCGATGGTGACCACATCGTCCTCGCCCACCCCGTGGGCAGCGAGCGCGCGGGCCAGGCGGTTGGCGCGGGCGTCCAGCGCGCCGCGGGTGTAGGTCACGCCTTCGAAGGTCAGCGCCGGGCGGTTGGGATCACGCCTGGCCTGCCAGGTGAGCAGTTCGCCCAGCGGAATCTGCTGTTTGGGCGGGATCGCGACGAGGGATCTGGGAACGGCCATCTGTCTCCTCGACGCTGCTCGGCGATCTGACGCCGCCTAATCGGCGCCCCTTTTCAAGGGGCTGGAAAAGTTTTATGTATCGCCGTCATAAAAGTCCAGATCGACTCGGGTCTCGGACGGTCGCCGGCATAGAATCCGAGCGGGATAGGCGGAGGGAAGGTTGCGACTAGTCGTCGAACGGGCGTTGAGCACAGCGAAGGTGGCGGCTGAGCTGCGCAGCTACGAATTCGACGAGCCCTATTCCGCCGCGACCTTCAGGCCCGACCAGTGCTCTCTGAACTTCGCCCTCACGCCCAGGCTGGGGCCGGCGCGCGGACGCTACGAGGAGCGCTGGCAGCCCAGCCGCACCGAGATGATCGGCGACATCCTGTTTGTTCCGGCCGGCATGATGATGCGCGGCTCCTGCGCCGCGGGCGAGCAGCGGGCCCTGTCCTGCCTGCTGGACCGGGACCTGTTCGAGATCGATTTCGCCGCGCTGGATGACCGGGCCCTGAGCGAGACCCTGAACGTGGGCAGCGTCTCCGTGCGCCAGAGCCTGGGACGGGTGCTGCGTGAGACCGTGCGGCCGAGCCTGGCCGGGCCGCTGGCGCTGGAGGCCGCCGGCACCCTGCTGGCGGTGGACATCGCCCGCCACCTGATGCGCCGCCAGACCGCGTCGGAGCGCAAGACCGGCGGGTTGTCCCGTTCCCGCATGCGGATGATCGAGGAGCGCCTGCGCGCCGAGGCGCCGTTGCCGACGCTGGCCGAACTGGCGGCCGACTGCGACCTCAGCACCCGGCACCTGGCGCGGGCCTTCCAGCAGGAGACCGGCCGCACCATCGGCGAGTTCGTGGCCGCCGCCGGGCTTGAGCGGGCGCTGCGGCTGCTCTCCGAGAGCGACCTGCAGGTGAAAGAGATCGCCGCGCGGCTGGGATTCTCCAGCGCGGCCAGCTTCGCCTACGCCTTCCGCCGCTCCACCGGGCGCCGGCCCTCCGACGTGCGCAAGATGCGTCCGCGGGAGCGGTTCGCCGCCCTTCGGGCGCGCCGCTTCGGGCTCGTAGGAACGCCGCTTTTTCGATAGATGTCCTGGGTTCGATGGCGGCTGCAATGGAGATCGCCCTGGCGCCTGGCCTAGTTTCTGTGGAAATCAGGACGCCGCGTCGCGGCAGTATCCCGCTGCCCGCCCGTCAGGCGGCGGACGCCGCAGTGTTCAGGAGGCTTTGATGTCGGAACAGGCCAGCCACACCTACGCCCCGCCGCCCGCCGGCTTGCCGGGCCTCTCCAGCGAGCGGAAGATCCCGACCCACGTCCCGGAGGGCCTGGTGTTCGACCCGCCCTTCGAGGTGGCCAATGCGCTGACCGACCCATTCAGCCTGAACAAGAAGACCTACGAGGAGCTGCCGCCGGTGTTCTGGTGGCCCCGCGCGCGGCCGGGCCGCTTCGACGGCACCTGGGTGGTCACCCACTACGACGACATCCGCAACGTCTACCAGAAGGAGGAGCTCTACTCCACGGAGGGCACCGCCAACTTCCAGAGCCTGGTGGGCGAGACCTGGCCGATGCTGCCGATCGCGGTCGATCCGCCGGAGCATGGCAAGTACCGGATCCTGCTGAACCCCTGGTTCTCGCCCAAGGCCGTCGCGGCCATGGAGACCAACATCCGGACCACGATCAACGACCTGATCGACGGCTTCCAGGACAAGGGCGAGGTGGACGTCGCCTACGACTTCGGCCGCGTCTATCCGGTCCGCGTGTTCCTCGACCTGATGGGCTTCCCGCAGGAGAAGCTCGATGAGTTCCTGGACTGGGGCTATTCGATCCTGCACAGCCGCTACAAGATCGAGAAGATCCAGTACGGCGTGTCCAGCGCGCTGGTCTTCCTGCGCGACTTCATCGCCAAGGCGCGCGAAAACCCTGTCGAGGGCCTGGCCAGCTACATCGTGCATGGCAAGATCGAGGGCCGCGCGCTGACCGACGACGAGGTCATCGGCATGGTGTTCTTCCTGTGGGTCGCGGGCCTGGACACGGTGGCGGCAAACACCACCCTGATGATGCGCCGCCTGGCGCTGGAGCCGGAGATCCAGGCGACGCTGCGCGCCAAGCCGGAGTTGATTCCCGATGCGGTGGAGGAATTCCTGCGCGTACAGCCGGTGGTGAACTCCTCGCGGCTGGTCAAGGAGGACCACGAGGTCCGCGGCGTCCAGATCAAGAAGGGCGACCACATCCTGTGCTACAACATCGCCGGCAACTTCGACGACGAGGAGTTCGACAATCCCTGGGAGCTGCGCTTCGACCGGCCGTCGAACCGCCACTTCAGCCTGGCCGGCGGGCCGCACCGCTGCCTGGGCTCGCACCTGGCGCGCCGGGAGCTGCGGATCGCGCTGGGCGAGTTCCTGCGCCGGATCCCGACCTTCTCGCTGAAGCCGGGGGTGGACCACACGGTGACGCCGGGCCTGGTGGCCACGCCTCACCTGCACCTGGTGTGGGACCCCAAGCAGAAGCCCTGAGAGCGGGCGCAACGACAATCATCGAGACAGGGACCGCGCGGATGCGCGCGGCGTGAGGGAGATAGGCATGCGCTTCAAGGACAAGGTCGCCATCGTCACGGGCGCCGGACAGGGGATCGGCGAGCACTACGCCAGGGCCCTGGCCGAGGAAGGCGCCAAGGTGGTGGTCGCCGAGATCAACGAGGCCCAGGGCGAGGCGGTGGCCAAGGCCATCCGCGACGCCGGCGGCAAGGCGATCTTCGTGCGCACCGACGTGGCCTCCGAGGACGCGACGAAGGCTGCGGTGGCGGCGACGGTCAAGGAATTCGGCGACGTGGACTACCTGCTGAACAACGCGGCCATCTTCTTCGGCATGGAGCGGCACACCTGGTTGAACGTGCCGATGGACTACTACAACCGGTTCATGGCGGTGAACATGAACGGCGCCCTGATCATGACCCGGGCTGTCTATCCGTCGATGAAGAAGAAGGGCGGCGGGGCGATCCTCAACCAGTCTTCCACGGCCGCCTACACCTCGAAGAACTACTACGGGCTGGCCAAGCTGGCGGTGAACGGCATCACCCTGGGCCTCGCGCAGGAATTGGGCGTCGACAACATCCGCGTGAACGCTATCGCGCCCGGGCCGACCGACACCTCGGCCATCCAGACGAGCGTGCCGCCCGAAGCGGTGAAGCGCATCGTGGACTCCTTGCCCCTGAAGCGGCTGGGCCAGACCCAGGACATGGTCAACACCGCCCTGTTCCTGCTTTCCGACGAAGCCTCGTGGGTCACCGGCCAGACGTGGTGCGTCGATGGCGGTATGATCCTGAAGCCCTGAACGACTCCCAAAGCCCGGTCGGTTCAGATCAAGTGATCTGAGCTGTGGATCGGGTTTCATTTTTTGCTTGAGGGCAGGATTCACGGCTCAGAAGATGCCGTCTGAACCGACCCTGCCCGAAGGAGACGAGGCCATGAAACTGGTGATCGATGCGGAACGCTGCGCCGGCCACGCCCGCTGCAACGCGGTCGGCGGAGCCAACCTGTTCCCGCTGAACGACGACGGCTACATCGGGATTACCGAACTGGACGTGCCGCCCGGCCAGGAGGCCCTGGCCCGGCGCGGGGCGCGAGCCTGTCCGGAGAGGGTGATCACCATCCTAGACGACCCGGACGCCGAGGGCTGAGCCTCAATCGCCGGCGAACGCCAGCCAGTCCTGGTCGTCTTCGGTGAGGGCCTGCGGGCGGTCGGTGAAATCCAGGCTGGAGCCCTTCATGCGGAAGGTGTTCTCGATCCGCCCGGGCTGCAGGGTGATGCAGCCGCCCACCGGCATGGGCACGCGGTCGAACTGGTCCAGGTCGCGACGGCCGTTGGAGATGAAGATCCCGCGCCGCAGGACGATCGCCGCCTCGGCCTCGTCGGGCGACAGGTTCCGCGCGATCCAGTCGGCGAAGGGGCGTTTCAGGCTGAGGCCGGCGAACCGTTCCGGCCCCACGACTTCGGCGCCGTCCACCTCCCAGGTCCATAGGACTTCGCCGTCCCGGGTGAGTGTTGCGGTGGTGCTCCCATGGCGGGGGCGGTCGGCCACGGCGACCTCGTAGCGACGGCGGCCAGGGGCCCGCGTCGCCCCGGCGATGGCCAGGCAGCTCAGGTCGTACATGTGGGTGCACTGGAAGCGCGGATCGGTGATGGCGGCGGCCTTGGCGGCCTCCATGAGATCGGCGCCCACGAACTCTGGCAGGCGGTCGGCGGCCTGAGGGCACATGGTCCAGGGGTGGCGCGGCGACTGGGCGGTCACCTCGGTGACCCGGCCGGCGGCGTGGCGGACGGTGACGCGGAAATGGTGGTAGTCGTCCTCCAGGGCCGCGCGCACCTCGCCGCCCTCCGAGGCTGAGCCGCGGGACGAGAGTTCGATACGGCGGCGGGTGAACCCGTTCTCGCGCAGCAGGGTCAGGACTCCCGGTCGCCGATGTGGGCGTTCA
>CANJKG010000073.1 GCA_947474775.1 Caulobacteraceae bacterium
CGGTCCACCAGCACCGGCGGCGTTTCGGGATCGATCTCGAAGCGCAGGCTCACCCCCTCGTGCTTGGCGCCCACGGTGGCGAGCGCGCCGGCCTCCGCCAGCAGCTGCGGGACATTCTCGATCTTGCGCTCGGTCTCGCCCTTGGAGACGAAGTCCCGCAGGCGCCGGATGATGTCACCGGCCCGCAGCATCTGGTCGCTGGCGATCATCAGCGCCTGCTTGATCAGCGCCGCGTCCAGCGGCTTGCGGTCCAGCAGGCGCAGCGAGCCCTGCACATAGCTGGCGGTCGCCGAGAGCGGCTGGTTCAGTTCGTGCGCCAGGGCCGAGGCCATCTCCCCCATGGCCGACAGCCGCGCGACGTGGGCGAACTCGGCCTGCAAATCCTGCAGCCGCCGCTCCGTCGCCTGGTGTTCGGTCAGGTCGCGCACGAAGCCGGTGAAGAACCGCCGGTCGGACGAGCGCATCTCGCCGACCGAAAGCTCCATGGGGAAGGTGGATCCATCGCGCCGGGCCCCCACCACGATACGCCCCATGCCGATGATCCGGCGCTCGCCGGTGTCCAGGTAGCGCCTCAGGTAGTTTTCATGCCCGGTCTTGTAGGGTTCGGGCATCAGCACGCTGATGTTCTGGCCGATGGCCTCCTGCGCCGGCCAGCCGAACTGCCGTTCGGCCGCGGCGCTGAACGACTGGATGATACCCCGCTCGTCGATGACGATCATCGCCCCGGGCGCCGTGTCCAGGATCGACTGCAGGTGCGCCTGGCGGGCCTCCAGGTCGGCGATGATCGGCGGCATCGAGTTGGAGATGGTGCGGAACTGCGCCTCGGAGATCGCCAACGCCTGCCTCGCCGCGCCGGCCTCGGCGCTGGCGGCGGCCAGTTCCTGGGCGGCCCGCGTGAGGTCGTTGGCCGAATCCCGCCTGCGCCGCTCCAGGGCCGCCAGCGCCAGGGCCCCGGTGATCAGACCCGCGAAGGCGACCAGCAGCGCCCGCAGCATCGGCGCGGTCTGCGCCATGGCGCCGGCCTGCGAGGCCTGCCAGGCGAGGTCGCAGGCGCCGGCGATCAGCAGCAGCCCGCCCACGGTCAGCAGGGCGGCCGAATAGCGCCCCAGCCCCTGGCGGTTGCTCATGGCGGGCCCGTGCTGGTGATCTGCGCGCGCGTGAGGTGCGGTGGAAGCAAGGTCGGCAGCCTGGGTCCCGTGTCGTGGTGCGATGAGCGGCGGAGATGGTCCCGCACTCCTGATGATCGCCCGTTAAAGTTGTGTTTAGCAATCTATACCCCGCCAGGATAGGTGGCGGCGAGCCGCCCCTAAGGGAAATCCCCAAATGTCCGGCGTGGGCGGCCCTTGGTAGCCCAGGCCCCATGACCGGAACCGCCTTCACAGACGCCAAGCCGCCTCGCGCCCAGGGGGCCTCGCGGCAAGCCACGGTGGGCGGGTGGGATTCCTGGGGACCTTCGACGCCTGTGGTGTTGTTGGTGGAGAGCGACTTCGCCCTGCGCAGCGGCATCAAGTTCGCCCTGGAGATCGAGGGCTATCACGTGGAGGCCTTCGGCGACGCCGAGACCCTGCTGGCCTGCGCGCTTCCGGCCGAGGGCTGCCTGGTGCTCGACCATCGCCTGCCCGGCGCCACGGGCCTCCACGCCATCGAGCTCCTGCGCCGCCGCGGCGTAACCCTGCCGGCCGTCCTGATCAGCTGGCGCCTGCCGCGGGCCTTGCGCGAGGTCGCGGTGAAAGCCGGCGTGCGCCTGATCGAGCTGCCCCTGCTAGGCGACGATCTCCTGGGCGCCATCATCGAGGCGGTGGAAGCTTAGGGGTTCTCCCCATCTCGGTACGTCATGGCCGGGCCTGTCCCGGCCACCCATGATCTCCGAATTGAAGGCGAGATCACGGCGATCCGCCGCGCTCCTACAAGTTCCGCCGTGTTCCTGAGTCGCCGGGACAAGCCCGGCGATGACGATCGGGAATCTAGGACTCGCAGGCCTAGTACACGTGCCTCAGCCGTCCCCCCACCACCGAGAAGCACTGGCCAGAGATCGCCCGCGCCTGCTCCGAGCAGAGGAAGGCGATGGCGTTGCCCATGTCCTCCGGCCGCCCGGGCCGCCTCAGCGGCAGTCGTGCGTACTGCGTGGCGATCAGCTCCTCGTAGGTGATCCCCCGCTCGCCGGCGAGCCAGGTGTAGTAGTCGATGTTCCGCTGGGTCGCGACCGGGCCGGTCAGCATGTTGTTGACGGTGATCCCGCTGTCCGCCAGGTCCGCCGACAGGCTGCGGTGCAGGGCCGCCACCGCCGGGCGCACCGTGTTGGGCAGGATGTGCGGGATTTCCCATTGCGGCTCGCGCGCCGAGCCGGAGGCGATGTTCATGATCCGGCCCCATCGGCGGGCCCTCATTTCCGGGATCACCTCGCGCGCCAGCCACCAGGCCGACAGGAACAGCTGCTTGAACTCCGCCGCGTACTCGCTCGCCGGGGTGTCCGCGAAAAAGCCGGCGTGAGTGCCCGACTGGGTCGGGTCGATGGTGTGGCCGATGACATTGCTCACCGCGATGTCCACCGGCCCGAACCGCGCCCTCGTCGCGGCCACCACCCGGGCCACCTGGTCGGGCTCGGTCATGTCGGCGGCCAGAGCCGCCACCCGGCCGGGCGCCTTGGCCTCCAGCCCCGCCCGCGCCGCCTCCAGCGGCTCCGGCGTCCGCGCCGAGATCATCACCTTGCAGCCCTCGGCCAGCAGAATATCCGCAGTCGAGAGCCCCTGGCCCTTGCTGCCGCCCGACACCACGGCCACGCGGCCGGCGATCCCCAGGTCCATCAGAACACCCCGCCGTGCTTGCCCTCGTCCACGGCGATCGCCAGGCCGGTGAGGAAGTTGGATAGCGGGCTGGCGAAATAGGCGACGCCGGCGCCCAGCCCGTCGAGGATCCGCGTCCGCGCCTCGCCCGTGGGCGCGCTGTCCCACAGGATCGAATTGACCGTCACCCCGCTGGGACCCACCTCGCCGGAGACCGCCTTCATCATCCCCAGCACGCCCAGCGCCACGGCCCGCTCGATGTCGGCGTCGCGGCCGGTGATCGCCTTGGCCTCCACCGGCCCCACGAAGATCAGCCGCCCCGATCCGCGCGCCTTCATCCCCGCCGAGGCGGCCTGGAACAACTCCACCGTCGAGCCAACGTGGCGCCAGCCGTCCTTCAGGTCGCCGTCGTCGTCGAACGCCGTCAGCCGGCCCTCACGCAGCGGCGGCAGCACCGAGACGGCGATGTCGATCTCCCGCCCGGCGGCGATCGCGCCGCGCACCGCCTCGCCGGTCGACTGGCCCGCATGCAACGCCGGCCGCGCCAGGCCAGCGGCGGCGATCGCCTCGGCCAGGTCGGTCAGCGCCGCCTCGGACCCGCCCTGCAACCGCACGCTCGCGCCTTCCCGCGCCAGGGCCCATGCCGCCGTCGCGCCGGCCTCGCAATCGGCCTCGGCGACCAGGGCCGTCAGGCCTTTCAGGGCTAGGTCCAAACGCGCCTCCCGTGCTCGCCCGATCTCTATTGATCGCCAGGATGCCCGCCCGCGGCGCCGCCGACCAGCCCTATTGCCCCCACCTGCGGCTCTGCTCTAGATCGTGCCGGCCCGCCCCAGACGCGGGACTGGGAGGATCCATGAGCGACCGGAACAAGCTGCGCGAGGACATCGAGGACATCATCCAGGTCAAGTACCTATACGGTGCGGTGGTCGACGGCCTGTGCAAGGGCACCCACCAGGCGTCTGACCTGGTCCGCGTGTTCAGCGACGACGCCCAGGTGATTTTCTCCCCCACCGCCTCCTTCATCGGGCTTCCCGCCATCAAGCAGACCTTCGCCGTCGATACGCCGGCCCGCAGCAAGATGATGTGGCACAGCTTCTCCAACCCCAGGATCAAGGTTGACGGCGACACCGCCAAGGGAGACTGGCTGGTGCAGGCCTTCGTCCAGCCGCACGACGCCGACGCGCCCCGCCAGACCATCGGCGCCTATGAGGAGAAGTACGTCCGCACCCCCAAAGGCTGGCGGATCAGTAGCCTCATCCTGCATCGTTCCTGAGCCGGCCGCATCGCCCGCCATTTGGGCGCCCGCCGCCGAAGCGTGACGGCATGCTCACTTTCGGTTGTGATCCGGTCGCAAGTGATCTGTAAGGAGTGCCAGCCAAGAGTGCCCGCATGATCAAGACCGCTCCCCACCTGAAGCAGGCCCGCGAGGCCCTTGGCTGGACGCCCGCCGAGCTGGCCCGGGCGCTGCGCCTGGCTGGCGGACCGGACCAGGGATCCAAGCGCGTGCTGGAGATGGAATCCGGCCGCCGCGACATCTCGGGCCCAGTGGCGGTGGCTGTGGAGTCATTCCTGCACGGCTACAGCCCCCTGGGCTTCAAGCGCGATCCGGTCCCGGAACCCGCGGCTCAGCGGCCGGCGGGCGGCAAGCGCTCGTAGTTTCCGCGGATCACCCCCTTGGCCTGGAGCGCGCGGGCGACGGCGGTGACCATGGTCCGCCCTACGCCCAGCATGTCCGCCAGGAATTCCTGGGTCAGCGCCTCGTTGTGGCGGTCCACCAGGTCGCGGCTGCGCGGCCAGGCCTCGTCTAGCTGTGCGGCGCTGATCCGCGCCGCCCGGGCCGGCGTCTGGACGAGAGCTCGGCTCAGCGACTTCCGCGGGGCCACGGCGGCCATCAGGCCAAGCGCGCCCTCACGGCCGATGGTGGCGCTCTCGATGGCCGCGCCGCTCTCCATCAGCGTCATCAGCGAGATCACCCCGTCCATGGGGAAATTGACCGTGTCGATCCGGTCGCCGGGGTCGTACAGCAGCCGGCCGCGCTCCAGGTCCACCTGAATGAGGTGTGGCGTGAGCGGGCCGTAATCCCCCCCGGACAGGGATTGGAGCAGGCGGTTGGACACCAGGATTACAGGCCTGTGCATCGGGGAGGGGAAACGTCGCCGTTCGGCTAAGATTTCAAGTTATCGATGCTCGCGGGCAATGACTGTCGAGAACTCGACACTCGTATTGCAAGATAATTGAAATCAAGAGTCAATGTGGCGAGTTGCTATAGAAATACAGAGGCCTCAAGATCAGGATAAATTAACGGCCTCATCGAAAATTTATCTACATGCGGATTTCTGATGGGTAACAGATATCGTGGTCCGTTGGAGCCCGCTCCGCGCGGGAAATCTGGCTAGGTACGCAGATCATCCTCAAGTCGGCGATCCTTTCATCCCCGTCCTGGCCAAGCTCTTGCATTTCCGACGCCGTTATGTCATATTGCACCGCAGCAATATGGTCGATGGCAGCAGGTTTGCCACTCTTGGCGGGACGTGCTTGGCTTGGCCTGAACGGCGCTGGCTCCAGCCGCGACGTCACTGCGCTGACAGGGGAGGTCGTCGGATCCGCACTGGGATCTAGGCGGTTTTCGTCGGGGCGGATATTGAGGTTTTGGTTCTAGCGAGGTTTCCCATGTCCACTGTTGAACGGGCCTATGCGCTGGCGCGGTCCGGCGAATTCGCCAACCTCAAGGATCTGAAGGAGCGCCTGAAGGCCGAAGGCTGCCGCGCGGTCGACGCGCTGCTGGCCGCCCGCAGTATCCAGGGTCACCTGCAGGCCATCTGCGCGGCCACCTACAAGCCGCCCGTAGCTGCCTGACCCCACAACACGGCTCTACGGCGCAGGCGCCATGCCGCCGTCCGCGTTGATGCCCGCGCCGGTGATGTAGCTCCCGGCGTCCGAGACGAGGAAACACGCCAGGTTGGCATACTCCTCGGGCTCGCCCACGCGCCCCAGCGGGATGGCCTTAGCCATCTTGGCGAAGCCCTCCTCCAGGTCGCCGGACAGCCTCATGGCCCCGCGGCTGCTCTGCTCGGTCTTGAACCGGCCCACCAGCAGGGCGTTGACCAGCACATTGTAGGGCGCGCATTCGCCCGCCAGCACCTTGGTCAGCGCCAGGCCGGCCGCCCGTGTCACCGAGGTCGGCGCGCTGCCTGGCCCGGGCGTGCGCGCGCCGCTGTTCAGCGAATTGATGATCCGTCCCCAGCGCCTCTTCTTCATCCCGGGCAGGGCCAGCCGCGCCAGCCGGATCGCGGCGAACAGCTTCAGGTCCAGATCACCTTGCCAGTATTCGTCGGTGAGGGTCTCGAAGGGGCCCGCCTGGGCGGTCCCGGCGTTGTTCACCAGGATGTCGACCTTGCCCATGGCGCCCTCGGCCCCCTGGAAGGCCAGCGCCGTCCCCTCGGCTGTGGAGACGTCCGCCGCCACGCCCGCCATGACCGCCTTCGCCGTGGTCTTCAGGTCGGCGACGGCCTCGGCCAGCTCGGCCGGCCGCCGCGCTACGATGGTCACCGAGGCGCCCGACATGGAGAACCGCCGCGCCATGGCCAGGCCCAGCCCCTTGCTGCCGCCGGTGATCAGGGCGCAGCGCCCGGTCAGATCGATTTCCATGCGTGTCCGCTTCGTTGACCCAAGGCAGCCTAGTGCGGCCGCTCGTCCTCCGACAGGCAGTGCTCGTAGATCACCCGCGCCGCCCCGCGAACCGTCTGTGCGCAGCTCTGCGCCGCGGCCTCGCCCACCACGGTGACCGCGTCCACCGCGATCTGCTCCAGCTCCTCCGCCAGGGCTGACAGCCGCCGGTAGACGTCCAGGTCGGAGAGGGTGGGTGGCGCCATGCCGGCGACTCTCCAGCGACTCGCGGCCTGCGTACAGGGGCGGCGGCCGGGAGCCTGCCGGCCGCCATGTGAGCAGCCTGTTTACCGTCTGAAGGCATACGCAAGGCGGCCGACGCAGTATAAACGCGGCCAGACTCGAAGCTGGACCGCCCCGATTCCATGCGTCTGCTGCGCGACCTCAAGCCCGCCGCCTTCGAGTTCGCCCCCTGGGTGGGCGCCGGCCTGACCCTGGGGGCCGGAGTCATGCTGCTCGCCTCCGGCGCCACGCCATCGGAGCCGGTTCGCTTCATGCGGCTGCTGGCCATCACCCCCGTCGTCCTGGTGGAGGCCAGCCACTTCCTCTCCAGCGTGCTGGGCGTGATGCTGGTGGTGCTCGCCTTCGGCCTGCGCGCCCGCCTCGACGCGGCCTGGGCGGCGACCATGGGCGTGCTGATGATCGCCGCCGCCCTGGCGCTCATCAAGGGCTTCAACTGGGAGGAGACCGCCGCCCTGGCGGGGCTGGCCGTCGTGCTCGCCCCCTTCCACGGCGCCTTCCCCCGCCAGGCGCGGCTTAGCCGCATGGAGGTCACCCCCGGCTGGCTGATCTCGGCGGCCTGCGCCCTGGTTGGCGCCGGGGCGCTCGGCCTGTGGTCGTTCCAGAACCTGGACTACGGCGGCCGTTCGTTCTGGCGGGTGATGGTCGACGCCGACGAGGCGCGCGCCCTTCGCGCCTGGGTGGGCGCGGCCATGGGCCTGTTCGCCATCGGCGTCTGGCGCCTGGTGGCCACGGCGGCGACGCCCAAGGTGGTCGGCGTCAGCGATCCCGAGCTCGACCAGGTGCGCGCCATCCTCGCCAAGGCCGAGGTCTCCGAGCCCAGCTCACACCTGGCCTTGCTGGGGGACAAGCGCTTCCTGTTCTCGGCCTCCGGGGAGAGCTTCCTGATGTTCGGGGTGCGCGGCCGCAGCTGGATCGCCCTGGGCGCCCCCGTGGGTCGCCGCGAGGAGCGGCTGGAGCTGTTCTGGCGCTTCCGCGAACTGGCCGACGCCCACGCGGCGCGTCCCGGCCTCTACGCCCTGGACGCCGAGGACCTGCCCGACGTGGTCGAACTGGGCTTCTCCATCCAGAAGACCGGCGAATGCGCCATCCTGCCCTTGGAGGGCTTCTCCCTCTCCGGCCGCCGGCGCGAGACCCTGCGCCGCAACTGGCGCAACGCCGCGACCGCCGGGGCCCGCTTCGAGGTGGTCCAGGCCGAGGCGCTGGAGGCGCTGCTTCCCGAGCTGAAGGAGGTGTCCGACGACTGGCTTGCGCGCCACGCCGGCGGCGAGAAGGCCTTCTCCATGGGGGGCTTCTATCCGCGCTACATCCAGGAGTTCCCCGCCGCGCTGGTGCGGCTGGATGGCAGGGTGGTGGCCTTCGCCACCATCTGGCCCACCTCCCAGCGGACCGCCTTCTCCATGGACCTGATGCGCTACTCCGACGAGGCGCCCAAGAACATCATGGACTTCCTGTTCGTCGAGCTCCTCGCCTGGGGCCGCGAGGAGGGCTACGCCGCGTTCGAGTTCGGCGTGGCGCCGCTGTCCGGCCTCGACGCGCGCCCGCTGGCGCCGCTCATGTCCCGCGTCGGCCACCTGCTCTACGAGCGTGGCGAGGAGATCTACAACTTCCAGGGCGTGCGCCGGTACAAGGATAAGTACGACCCGCTCTGGCGGCCCCGCTACATCGCCGCCCCCCGCAAATGGACGATTCCCCTGCTGCTGGCCGACGTGGGCCTGCTCTCCTCCGGCGGCATGGCCGGCCTCGCCAAGCGGCCTAAGAAGGCGGAGGACAACAATCCGCTCATCCCGCGAAGGCCGGACCAGGGGGTGGGGATGAACGGTGTGGAACTGGAACCTAGAACCGGCCCGTCTTCATCCCCGCCAGGTTCACCAGGTGCACGATCATCAGCACCGCCGCCGCCGCCGACATCAGCATGATGAAGCGCCACGGTATCAGCCGCGGCCCCCGCATCGGGTCCGACGGCCGCGCGCCCCGCCAGCCGGCGAACACGCCCACGCCGGCGAAGACGGCCGCGAGCCACAGGGTCAGGTGGAAGTCCATGGCGCGTCCCTACCGGAAGCCCGTCAAGGCATCCACAGGAGAGACGCCCCGACACCAGATGTAGGGTTAACGTCGCGTTTACACCCCTAGAAACGGTGTCTAGCCTCCTGAAGGGTTCAGGAGATCGATTCGAATGGGTGCGGCGGCGCCATGGAGCGTCAAGGGGATCGATCCCAAGGCGCGGGAGGTGGCCAAGGATCTGGCCCGTCGCTCCGGGATGACCCTTGGCGAATGGCTGAACCGGGTCATCCTCGAGGATGACGCCGTCCCCGCGCCTGCCTCGAACGAACCCGGCCGCGCCGCTGCCCAGCCCGCGCCCGGCGAGGTCGGCCGCCTGGTCACCGCCCTGGACCGCCTGACCGACCGCATCGAGGCTTCCGAGACCCGCACGGGCCTGGCCATCGCCGGCGTCGAGCATTCCGTGCGCCACGCCGTCGCCCGCATCGACAACGTCGAGCGCGGCCAGGACGTGACCCGCCGCGGCGAGCGTCCCGCCAGGGCCGAGGCGCCGGCCGGTCCCCGCTCGGCCGCCGCCCTTCGGATGCTGTCCGCCGGCCGCGAGGACGCCCCGGCAGCCGATCCCGGCGATCCGCAGGATCTGCTCGACCGCCTGGGCCGCCGGCTGGCCGACGCCGAGACCCGCACCGTCGAGCTGCTCGAAGCCCTGCGCGGCTCGCTGGCCGCCCTCGACCAGCGCCTGGCGGCGGTGGAGGGGGGCGGCGATATGGACCGCCGCCTCGAGACCCTGGGCGCTGCGCTGGCCCAGCAGGTTGACGCCGCCCGCGAGACCTTCGCCGACCAGCTCAAATCCGCGGCGCTCAGCGAGGAGCGGCTGGCCGACATGGCCGCCTATGTGGATGCCGCCGAGCGCCGCTCCGCCCAGGCGATAGGCGTCCTCGGACGCGAGGTGGTCAGCATGGCCGAGGCGCTGAATCGCCGGCTGCAGGCCAGCGAGCAGCGCAGCGCCGCGGCCATCGAGAAGGTGGGGGGCGAGGTCACCGGTATCGCCGGCGCCGTCGAATCCCGCCTCGGCCGGGCCGAACAGACCCAGGTCGCCGCCCTCGACAAGCTCGGCGTCGAGATGAGCCGCATGACCGAGCGCCTCACCGAGCGGCTGCTGGGCTCCGAGCGCCGCGCCGCCCAGGCCATCGACGACGTGGGCGAGCAGATGAGCCGCGTCACCGAGCGGTTCGAGCGCCGACAGGAACGCGCGGCCACCGACCTCGCCGAACGCATCCGCCTGAGCGAGGAGCGCACCGCCCAGCTGCTGGAGGACAGCCGCCACCGCTGGGGCGCGCTGGCGCCCGGGCCCGCGTCCGCCGCTGCGCCGCCCTTCGCTGCGCCCCTGCTGGGCGCCGAGTCCCAAGCGGCCTCGCCGGTAGGCCAGCCCCTTGCGGAGGATGAAGACCCGGCGCCATTTTTGGTGAGAGAGAAATTCGACGCCAACGAGGCCTTCGCCCCGATCCCGGAGCTCGACGAGGATGACCGGCCTTTGCCCTTTGCGCGCGTCGAGGAAGAGGCCGATGGCGAGCGTCCGCTGTCCACCCGCGAAGTGATCGACCAGGCCCGCGCCGCCGCGCGCGCCGCCCAGGGGCCGCGCCTGTCGGAACCGTCCGACGATCGCCGCGCCACCGCCGGCCGTCGCGGCCTGTTCGGCGGCGGCTTCAAGCCCCGGCGGCCCAACTCCACCCTGCAGACCGCCCTGATGGTGGCCGGCGGCGCCGTCTTCCTCAGCGTCGGCGCGGCCGGCGTGGTCCTGCTGGAAGGCCCGCCCCCGGCGCAGGTCGCCCAGGTGGAGATATCCCCCCCACGCGCCGCCGTGGCCATTGCGCCCGCCTCATCGGTTCCCGTTTCGCGCGCCGCGGCCGCGCCGGCGCAGGCCGAGCCTGCTGGCCCCGCCCACCGCTACGCCGAGGCGCTCGACGCCCTGAAGGCCAAGAAGCCCGGCGCGCTCGCCGCCCTGAAGGCGATCGCCGAGGCCGACTACGCCCCGGCCCAGCTGTTCCTGGCCAAGCTCTACGAGACGGGTGAGGCCGGGGTGGTGGTCAATCCGGGGCAGGCGCGCCTGTGGGCGGCCCGCGCCGCCGAGGGCGGCGACGCGGCGGCCATGCACCAGCTGGCCATCTACCACTTCCGCGGCGAGGGCGGTCCCTCCAGCCAGGCCGCCGCCGCGACCTGGTTCCGCAAGGCCGCCGAGCGCGGCGTGGTGGATTCCCAGTACAACCTGGCGCTCCTCTACCGCTCCGGCGCCGGCGTCGAGCGCAACCTGGCCGAGGCCTACCGCTGGTTCAGCGTCGCCGCCGCCGCGGGCGACGCCACCTCGCGCGCCGCCGCCCAGGAACTGCGCGGCCGGCTCACGCCCACCGAGCTCGCCGGCGCCGACCAGGCCGCCGCCCGTCTCGACCTCTCCCGCCGCTGAAGCTCCAGAAGCGGTCAGCCCCCTGACAAAACGTCGCGCCGAACACGCCCTTTACCTTACAGCCCATCGCAGCCATGGTCCCAATGCTTGGCTTCATGGCCCGTCTGCGGAGGGATTGATGCTGATGGATGACGCACGGACCCACCCGGCGGTGGAACACGCGCCGCCCACGCTGTGGATCATCGCCCTGGTCGCCCTGGCGCCGTTCCCGGTCACCGCGCTGCTCTACACCTACGGCCCGGCGGAGCATGCCGCCCTGGCGCTACGGGGCCTGTTTACCTGGTCGATGATCGTGCTCGCCTTCCTGGGTGGGGTGCGCTGGGGTCTCGAGACCTCGCGGCCCGTCCCGCGCTGGGGCCGGTTGGCGGCCTCCATCGTCTCCCCCGCCGCCGCCTGGAGCCTCTACCTAGCCCGCGCCCAGCTCGATCCGCCCTGGATCATCGCCGGCTTCCTGGGCGCCTTCCTGCTGCAGTGGCTGTTCGACCACCGCGCCCCCGACGCCCCGGCCCGCTACCCGCGCCTGTCCACCGCCATGACCGGCGGCGCCTGCGTGTCGCTGGCGTTCGCACTGGAAAAGGCGCTGCACGCTTAGACGGCCGGGGATGGAGTTGATCCATTCGACCACCGCCGTCTACATGATGGCCAGCCGCAAGCACGGAACGATCTACACAGGCGTCACCGGCCAGTTCCTCCGCCGGATCGTCCAGCATCGCGACGGTCTGAAGTCCGGTTTCACAGAGCGCTATGGCGTGAAGCGACTCGTGTGGTTCGAACTGCACGAGAGCATCATGCCCGCGATCCGGCGCGAGAAATCGATCAAGAAGTATCCCCGCCAGTGGAAGATCAACCTGATCGAGCAGGACAATCCCAACTGGGACGACCTCTTCGAGAGCCTCCTGCGCGAAACGCCCAATCCAGATTTCAAGATTTGACCGTCATCCCCGGGCTTGTCCCGGGGACCCATGAACACCGTGTCTGTCGATAAGCCGCAGCGCCGCCGCGCTCCATCCTGGATCGCGGTGTTCATGGGTGGCCGGGACAAGCCCGGCCATGACGGTAAATTTGGGAATGAGCTAATCCCCCACCAGCGAGCGCCACCCCACCGCATGCACCCGCTGGGCGCCTAGCGCGCCGGCCAGCGGCGGCCGGGCGAACAGGCCCGAGAACGCCGCGTCCCGCACGTTCAACCCGCCCGCGAAGGCCCCGAAGGCCGGCAGCACCAGGCGCTCCGCATCGGTGACGAAACAGCGCCTGCGCACGCTCCCGCGTGAGGCCCGCACCCTGGCCGCCGGATGCAGGTGTCCGGCCACCTCGCCGGGGCTTGGGCCGGCCCGCGGCTCGTGCCGCAGGGTCAGCGGGCCCAAGGTCAGCTCCCCGACAGCGTGGCCGGGCAGGGCGCCTGGCCCGTCGGCGTCGTGGTTGCCGATCACCCACACCAGCCGCCGCCCCGCCGCCAGCGCATGCATCCGCTCGGTCTCCGCCTTGCCCAGCCGTTCCGCGGAGCGCCGGTCGTGCAGGGTGTCGCCCAGCAGCACCACCACCTCCGGCTTGAGCATGGCCACCTCCGCTTCCAGACGGTCCAGGGTCTCGCGGGTGTCGTAGGGCGGCAGCATCTGGCCCCGCTGGGCATAGGCGCTGCCCTTCTCCAGGTGAAGGTCCGCCGCCACCAGGCAGCCCCAGGCCTCCAGCCAAAGGGCGCCCGAGGCCCGCAGCGTCGCCGCCGCGCCGCCGATCGTCACCCGCAGCGAGCCACAGGCCCGCGCCTCGAATTCGTAGGTCGCGCTCACTGCAGCGCCTCGGCGATAAGGTCTTCCTCGGCCTCCGCCAGGATCATCGACGCGCCGGCGTCACCCGGCGATCGCTCCTTGCCGATCTCCAGCAGGATCGGCACCGAGAACGGCGACAGGTGCGTGAGCGGCGCGTGCCGGATTCGCCCGCGCACCCGCTCCAGCAGCAGCCCCAGCCGCGCCACGTCGATCAGGCCGGTGGCGGCATCCTCGCGGGCGCAACGCAGCAGCAGATGGTCGGGCTGGTGGCGGCGGAGCACGTCGTAGATCAG
>CANJKG010000074.1 GCA_947474775.1 Caulobacteraceae bacterium
ATTCGAGTTGCTGGTCTGGCCAGCTCTGGACGCGGTCAAGCGTCCGGCGGCGATGCAGGCGGCCTATACCTGGGCCATCGCCGACGCCCTGGAGGAGTCCGGGATAGAGATCCCGATGCCGCAGATGGACGTCCGCATCCGCGCCCTGTTCGGCCACCAGGGCGAGGCGGCGCTGAAGGCGCTGAAGCTCGATCTGCCGGAGGCGGCGCCCACCCCCAACGGACCCGTGCGCCGGACCACCAACGACGCCGCCGAGGAACTGGCCCAGCCACTTCCCGAGCCTCCGCCGCCGGATCCCAGGCGGCCGTGACCTGGAGCACGATGCGATCAGACGGAACCGTCTGATCGCATCGTGCTCGACAGTCAAAAGGGTAGAGCCTGATTCACGGTTCGATTCGAACCGATCAGGCTCTAGGGTTAGGGTCGCAAGATGCGCCCGCCGGCCAGGGGCGCTGGAACCCCTGTGGTCTTCGGAAACGAGATCGGCAGGCCGCGCGCCGTGCGCGCCGCCAGATAGGCGAAGGCCTCGGCCTCGATGGCGTCGCCGCGCCAGCCCAGGCTGTCGGCGTTACGCACCGGCGCGGACAGGCGCTGCGCCAGCGCCGCCATGATCTGCGGATTGTGACGGCCCCCGCCGCACACCACCACCTGGCGCGGGCTTCCGTCCATCAGGGCCAATCCACGGCCCACCGCCTCGGCGGTGAACGCCACCAGGGTGGCGGCGGCGTCTTCCAGCGACAGGTGGCTCAAGGTCTCCAGCGGAAAGTCGTAGCGGTCCAGCGACTTGGGCGGCGGGGCGCAGAAATACGGATGCCCCAGGAAGGCGGCCAGCACCGTCTCGTCCACCCGGCCAGCCGCCGCCAGCCGCCCCCCGTCGTCGAACCGCCCGGCGCCGCGCCCCTGAACCAGCAGGTCGATCATCCCGTTGCCGGGCCCGGTGTCGAAGGCCGCTATGTCGTCCCCGCCGGCCCACAGGGTGACGTTGGCCACGCCACCCACGTTCAGCACCGCCAGCGGCGCCTCGATCCCCGAGGCCCGGGCTCGCGCCAGGTGGTAGATCGGCGCCAGCGGCGCGCCCTCCCCGCCCCCCGCCACGTCGGCGGTGCGGAAGTCGTGGGCCACAGGGACGCCGGCCAGCCTCGCCAACAGCGCCGCATCGCCCAGTTGCACGGTGCGGCCGGCCACCCCGTCCTTCGGGCGCTCGTGCAGCACCGTCTGTCCGTGCATTCCCATCAGGTCGATGTCGCCCCACGCAAGTCCGTTGGCGGCCAGGAAGCCCTGCGCGGCGGCGAAGTGCTCCTCCGCCACCGCCCGCGCGGTCTCGGCGAACACCGCCGGCGCCGGCGTCCCGCGCGACCAGGCCAGCGCGGCCTTGATGGCCCTCAGCGCCGCATCCCGCGTCGCCTCCGAAAGCTTCCGCTCGCCCGCCGGCCCGAAGGCGGTGATCGTCTCGCCGTCAGTCTCCAGCACCGCCATGTCGACGGCGTCGAGGGAGGTCCCGGTCATGAATCCCAGCACGCGCATCGGGATTGACTGCCACGGGTCCGCCGGCCTAGCTAGCCGCCATGATCGGCAAGCCCGCCCGCACCGACCGCTATTACCGCCTGCCCTAGCAGTAGGCGGCCGTTCCTTCGCGCCCGCCCATCGGCCGGCGCCCGATCCTCAAGAAAACCCACGCGCCGGCCTCCTTCCATCACAGGAGCCCTGCATGTCCCTCGAAATCGGCGCCGCGCCCGTGCTAGAGCCCGGCCGCAAGAGTCCGCCCCCAGAGCCACAGATGTCTGACGCGCCGTTCAAGTCCGAGTTCCTGCGCACGATGCAGGCGCGCGGCCTCATCCATCAGCTCACCCATCCGGACGAGCTGGACGCCGCGGCGCTGGCGGGGGTGATCACCGGCTATGTCGGCTACGACGCCACCGCGCCCAGCCTGCACGTGGGCAACCTGATCACCATCATGATGCTGCGACGCCTGCAGCAGGCCGGCCACAAGCCCATCGTCATCGTCGGCGGCGGCACCACCAAGGTGGGCGACCCCTCCGGCAAGGACGAGACGCGCCAGCTGCGCACTGACGCCGAAATCCAGGCCAACATCGCCACTCAGAAACAGGCCTTCGCCAAGTTCCTGACGTTCGGCGACGGGCCCACCGACGCCCTGCTCGTCGACAACGACGAGTGGCTTTCCAAGCTCGGCTACATAGACTTCCTGCGCGAATACGGCGTCCACTTCACCATCAACCGCATGCTGAGCTTCGACTCGGTCAAGCTGCGGCTGGAGCGCGAGCAGCCGCTGACCTTCATCGAGTTCAACTACATGCTCATGCAGGCCACCGACTTCCTGGAGCTGAACCGCCGCTATGGCTGCAGCCTGCAGATGGGCGGCTCCGACCAATGGGGGAACATTGTCAACGGGGTGGAACTGATCCGCCGCGTCGACCAGAAGCCCGCCTTCGGCCTCACCACACCACTGCTGGCAACCGCCTCGGGCGCCAAGATGGGCAAGACCGCCCAGGGCGCGGTGTGGCTGAACGCCGACATGCGCATCCCCTACGACTACTGGCAGTTCTGGCGGAACACCGAGGACGCCGACGTGGGCCGCTTCCTGCGCCTGTTCACTGACCTGCCCCTGGACGAGATTGCTCGCATGGAGTCCTTGCATGGCGCCGAGATCAACGACGCCAAGAAGGTGCTCGCCAACACCGCCACCACCATGCTGCACGGCGCGGAGGCGGCGGCAAAAGCTGCGGCCGGCGCGGACGATGTCTTCGTTAAGGGCCAAATTTCAGCAGAACTGCCAGTTGTCGAAGTCGAACGATCGGCATTCCCCAAAGCACGATCGACGGCGGCCCTGGTGAAAGAAGCCGGACTAGCGACATCCCTCGGCGAGGCGCGCCGACTGATTGCGAACGGTGGCGTTTCCATCAATGACCAGCGCATGAGCAGCGACGAATTCCACGATTACGATCAGCTTCTGCCCGGTTTGGACGCGTTCAAGGTTCAGGTCGGCAAGAAGAAGATTGTGCTCGTGAAACCCATCTAACGTCTTCCCGTCATGGCCGGGCTTGTCCCGGCCTTCCACGAACACCGAGTCCGAGTTTGCGCCTGAGCGTCTTGCGATCATGGATCCCCGGCACAAGGCCGGGGATGACGAAGTGAAATGGAGAGTCAGATGAGCAATGTTGCTGAGGGCGCGCCTGCACCCGACTTCGAGCTGGCGACCGCCGAGGGTCCGCTGAAGCTCGCCGACTTCAAGGGCAAGACCCTGGTGCTCTATTTCTATCCCAAGGACGACACCACGGGCTGCACCCGCGAGGCTCAGGACTTCACGGCCCTCGCCCCGCAGTTCGCCAAGGCCGGCGTCACCGTGGTGGGGGTCTCCAAGGACAGCCTCGCCAAGCACGACAAGTTCGCGAAGAAGTATGATCTGAACGTGCGCCTGGGCTCCGATCCCGAAGGCGAGGTCATCCAGCGCTATGGCAGCTGGGTGCAGAAGACCCTTTACGGCCGCGAGTACATGGGAATCGACCGCTCCACCTTCCTGATCAAGGACGGGGTCATCAAGCGCATCTGGCGCAAGGTGAAGGTCGCCGATCATGCTCAGAAGGTTCTCGAAGCCGCCTCCGCGGCCTGAGGTCGCAGCCGTCGGACCTTTCCCTGGCTGGCCCCTGTGGCCGGAAAGTCGCGTTGTCCACAAAAATCCCCTCGGGGCGGCGCGGCTTGTGGACGAAATGGGCCGGGCCGTTCAGGTTTCATTTACCGACGCACAACCATCGTGCAGTCGTCGCACTTGCGCCGTTCGCGGCGCTAAGCGTCTTGCGCGCTGCCTAAACTCGTTGCATATCGCCGGGGTCCAGGGACGGGGGACTTCGCGAACGAATGAATCGCCTAGCGCGCCTTCGCCACTCGCTCGAAGGGCTGTTTCCAGAGCGCCACCTCTACGTCCGCTCCGGCGGCCAGATGCGGGCCTTTGTGCTCTCCACGTCACGCCAGATCGCCGGCGCCAGCGTGTTGGCCGGCGTCGCCCTGTGGATGGGCGTCTGCACCGCGGCCATGCTCATCAGCATGATGTCGGCCTCCAGCGCGGACCGCGAGATCGCCCGGGTGAAGGCCCAGTCCGAACGCTGGATCGCCGACCGTCAGGCCCGCCTCGACAGCGCTGTGGCCCAGCTCAACACCACCGGCAGTTCCACGGCCCAACTGGCTGACGACGTGGAGAAGCGCCACGCGGCGCTGGCCATGCTGCTCACCGACCTGAAGGGCGCGCCCGGGGCCGCCGAGGCCCTCACCCCAGCCATCGACCGGGCGCTCGCCAGCAACACCTCGTCCAACCCGGTGCGCCGGGTCGAGATGGTGCGCATGAGCCAGGAGCGCCTGCTTGACGCCGCCGACGACTTCGCCAAGAGCCGGGCCGACCGTCTGCGCCTGGCCTTCCGCCTCGCCGGCCTGTCGCCCACGGCCTATGTGCCGCGCAACGGCGCCCTGGGCGGGCCGCTGATTGAATCCAGGGATCCGCGCGCGCTCGCCGCTGTGCTGGACGTGGACGAGGATTTCGCCGTCCGCATCCAGAGCGCAGCCCGGGACACCACCGAGGCCAGCTCGCTTGCCGAGGCCGCCAAGTCCCTGCCCTTCGCCAAGCCTACCGTCGAATCCCGTCGCAGCAGCGGCTTCGGCGTGCGCTTCGACCCCTTCACCCACCGCCCTGCCCTGCATTCGGGTCTGGACTTCTCCGGCGCCAGCATGAGCCCGGTGCTTTCCACCGGCCCAGGCACGGTCTCCTTCACCGGCGTCCGCTCCGGCTACGGAAATACCATCGAAGTCGACCACGGCCGGGGCCTGAAGACCCGTTACGCCCACCTGCGCAGCATAGGCGTGGCCCGCGGCCAGCGCGTGGCCGTCGGCCAGCGGATCGGCGGCATGGGCTCCACCGGCCGCTCCACCGGCACCCACCTGCACTACGAGGTATGGGTCAATGGGCGCGCCCAGAACCCGGATCGTTTCCTGAAGGCGGGCGCACATGTTCTCCAGGCCGGCTAAGACTTCCGCCACTCACGCCGACGCCGTCGAGGGACTGGGCCCCGCCCGCCGCTCTCTGCCCGCCTCGCTGATGGCGGAGAACGTCGCCATCAAAGGCGATGTGACCAGCGACGGCGACGTCCATCTGGACGGGGCGATCAGCGGCGACGTCCGGGTCGGCTGCCTCACCGTGGGCGAGGCCGGGCGGATCAATGGCGCCATTGAGGCTGACATGGTGGTGGTGCGCGGTCGCGTCACCGGCTCGATCACCGCCCGTCACGTGCGCCTGCACGGTTCCGCCCAGGTCGAAGGCGATATCACCCATACCGAGCTCGCCATGGACGCCGGCGCCCGCTTCCAGGGCCGCAGCATCCGCTTCGAGCCGGCCAAGGGTGTCGCGGTGGAGGTCCCAGCCCTGCCCGGGGCCGTCGAGCCGTCCCAGGGCGTCCCGCCGCGACCGATCGTCTGACGGCCAGGCCCTCGCCTAAGCCGACGATCCCCGCGTCGCGCCCACCCGCTGGGCCAGGGCCGCGCCCATGAACGCGTCCAGGTCGCCGTCCAGCACGCCCTGGGTGTCCGACGTCTCCACGTCGGTGCGCAGATCCTTGACCATCTGGTATGGCTGCAGGACGTAGCTGCGGATCTGGTGGCCCCAGCCGATGTCGGTCTTCTGGTCCTCCAGGGCCGCCCGCTCGGCGTCGCGCTTCTGTAGTTCCGCCTCGTACAGCCGGGCGCGCAGCATCTTCCACGCCTCCTCCCGGTTCTGGTGCTGGGAACGGCCCATCTGGCAGGCGACGGCGATCCCGGTGGGGATGTGCGTCAGGCGCACGGCGGAATCGGTCTTGTTGATGTGCTGGCCGCCCGCCCCGGACGCCCGATAGGTGTCGGTGCGCACGTCGGCCGGATTGATCTCGATCTCGATGGCGTCGTCCACCACCGGATAGACCCACACTGAGGCGAAGCTGGTGTGCCGCTTGGCCGCCGCGTCGAACGGCGAGATGCGCACCAGCCGGTGGACCCCACCCTCGCTCTTCAGCCAGCCGTAGGCGTTGGGACCCTTGATCTGCAGGGTCACCGACTTGATCCCCGCCTGCTCGCCGCCGGTCTCCTCGAGGTATTCGACGCTCATCCCGTGCTGCTGGGCCCAGCGGGTGTACATCCGCAGCAGCATGCCGGCCCAGTCGTTGGACTCTGTGCCGCCGGCGCCTGAGTTGATCTCCATGAAGGCGTCGTTGCCGTCGGCCTCGCCCGACAGCAACGCCTCGAGCTCGGCCCTTCCCGCCCGCTCCTTCAGTTCCTTGAGCTGGCCGCGCGCCTCCTCGAGGCTGGCCTCGTCGCCCTCCTCGTCCGCCATCTCGGCGTAGCCGATGGCGTCGGCCAGATCGCGTTCCAGCGAACGCACCGCGTCCACCTGGCTGGCCAGGCGTGTGCGCTCGCGCATCAGCGCCTGGGCGGCGGCGGCGTCATCCCAGAGCGTCGGGTCCTCGACGCGGGCGTTCAGCTCGTCGAGCTTGCGGAGCGCAGGCTCCCAGTCAAAGACGCCTCCTGAGCAGGTCGACCGACTGCTCGATGTCAGCCTTGGCGGCCTCGACATCCAATCTCATGGGAATGCTCCAGAACGAGGCGGGCCGGATAGCCCGCGCGCCGCCTCAATACAAGCCGCTGACGTCATCGGTGGGCCGCTTGGGCGCCGCCGGTGGCGGTGGCGGTGGCGCGGCGGTGGTGGGGGCGACCATGGGGATGGGCGCCGTCGGCAGCAGGGTCGTGGGGTCCACGATCGCCACCTTGGGCTCGGTGCCGGGCCGGAAGGCCTCGCGGATGCCCCGCACCATAGCGAACTTGGCGTTGCGCGGCGGCTGGAAGTCCAGCGGCGGGGAGCCCTTGATGGCCTCCTGCATGAACTGGACGAAGATCGGCACCGCCGCCTGGCTGCCGGTCTCGCCATTGCCCAGGCTGCGGTTGTCGTCGAAGCCGATGAACACGCCGGCCACAATCTGAGGCGTGAACCCCATGAACCAGGCCGAACGGTAGTCGTTGGTCGTGCCGGTCTTGCCTCCAACCGGCCGGCCCAGCACCAGCGCCTGGGTGGCGGTGCCCCGCTGCACCACCCCCTGTAGCATGGAGGTGATCTGGTAGGCGGTGATTGGGTCCATCACCTGGGCGCCCGGCGCCGGCAGGCGGGGACTCTCCGCACCGCTGAAGCCGCCGCCGCAACGGTCGCAGTCGCGGCGGTCGGCGCGCAGGATCGTCTTGCCCTCGCGGTCCTCCACCAGCTCGACCAGGTGCGGCTCGACCTTGCGCCCTCCGTTGACGAAGGCGGCGTAGGCGCCGGCAAGCTTGAACACTGTGGTCTCGCCAGACCCAAGCGCCATGGCCAGGACCTTGTCCATCTTGCGGGTCACGCCCAGACGCTGGGCCATGTCGGAGATCTTGCTCATGCCGACGCCCTGGGCCAAGCGCACGGTCATGGTGTTCCGCGACAACTCCAATCCCCGCCGCAGCTGTAGGGCGCCGTAGTAGTCTCGGCTGTAGTTCTCCGGCGACCAGGCCACGCCGCCGGCGCCGGGCAGGGTGATCGGCGAGTCCATCACCACGCTGGCCGGCGTGTAGCCGTTCTCCAGCGCCGTGGCGTAGACGATCGGCTTGAACGACGACCCCGGCTGGCGGTTAGCCTGGGTGGCCCGGTTGAAACTGGACAGCGAGAAGGAATAGCCGCCCACCATCGCCAGCACCCGGCCGGAATAGGGATCCATGGCCACCAGGGCGCCGTTAACCGCCGGCACCTGCTTCAGCCGGAAGCCGGAACCTTTGGGACTAGGGGCCACGAAGATCAGGTCGCCGGCGCCGATGCCCTTCCCGGACCTGGCCCAACTCACGTCCTCGCCCGGCAGGGAGCCGGCGTCGCCGTCGATGGTGCGGACGCTGACCACGCCGCCGCCGACGCCGGTTACCACCGCATGCCGCCAGTCCTGTCGTTCCACCGGCTTGGTCTTCTTCTTCGCCACTTCTTCCCATCCGGCCAGGGTGTCCACGTGGCCCCAGGCGCCGCGCCAGCCGTGGCGACGGTCGTAGGCCTCCAGCCCGTTCATCAACGCCGCTTTGGCCGCGGTCTGCAGCCGAGGGTCGAGGGTGGTGCGCATGTAGTAGCCGCCCTCGTAGATCTTATCGCCCATCTGCGCCTGGGCGCGGCGGCGGACTTCCTCCACGAAATAGTCTGCGTCGCGGTAGCGGGCCCGGGTCGGCTCCGGCTGGACCGCCAGATCCTTGGCCTCGGCGGCGACCGCCGAGGCGCGGCTCACCCAGCCCAGGTCGGCCATCTGGTCGATGACCCAGTTGCGGCGGATCAGGGCCTGATCCTTGCGGCGGATCGGATGGTAGTTGTCCGGCCCCTTCGGCAGCGCCGCGAGATAGGCCGCTTCCTCCAGCGTCAGGTCGGAGATCGACTTGCCGAAGTAGTTGTAGGCCGCCGCGCCCACGCCATAGGACCGGTACCCCAGCCAGATCTCGTTCAGATAGAGTTCGAGGATCCGCTCCTTCGACAGCGTCTGCTCCAGCCGCCCGGCCAGGATCCCCTCCTTCAGCTTGCGGCCGATGGTGGCGTCGTTGGTCAGCAGGATGTTCTTGGCGACCTGCTGGGTGATGGTCGAGCCGCCCTCCAGGCGCCGGCCGCGGGCGATATTGATGATGTTCTTGGCCATGGCGCGGCCGAGGCCCCCCATGTCCACGCCACCGTGTCGGAAGAAGTTGTGGTCCTCCGCCGCCATGAACGCCTGGGCCACCTGGGGCGGGATCGCGTCATAGGGCACGAAAATACGCCGCTCGCGGGAGAACTCGCCGATCAGGGTGCCGTCCCACGCATAGGCGCGCGTCGCCGTCGGCGGGTGATAGTCCGCCAGGTCAGCGGCGTCGGGCATGTCGTGGAACAGCCACGCCGCCCAGATGGCGATGGCGAATCCCGCCGCGGCGATCAGACCCAGAAGGGTGACCCCGGCGATCGCGACCCATCTTTCCGGAGGGTTCAAGTGACGCAGACCTCCAGGGACGCCCGTCCCCGCGGCACCCCACGATCGGGGCCGCCCTCGAAGGTTCGTCTAGCCTGTGTCGTGGCGGGCGCCAACGGCCCCGGCCTGCACCTTGGCCGGACCCCGTCAGCGCGCGGCCAGGCGGGTGGTCTCGGTGAAGTATTCGTCGATGGAGGCGGCCACGGCGTTCATCAGCCGAGCGCGCCGGGCCGGATCGCGCAGCCGGTGCTCGTCGTCGGGGTTGGTCACGAAGCCCATCTCCAGCAGCACGGCCGGCACCTCTGGCGCCAGCAGCACCATGAAGCCCGCGTCGCGCTGACTTCGGCGCAGCAGCGGCGCCTCGTCCTCGACGCGGCCGATCATCGCTTGCGCGAACGCGGCTGAGCGGTTGCGGGTGGCCCGCTGGGTGAGGTCGAAGAGGATGTCGCTGACGCCACGGTCGCCGTTATGGCTGGCCTTCATGAACCAGTTGTCCTTGCTGACGAACTTCGCCGCGCGACCGGAGGCCTTGTCGGACAGCGTGTAGACGCTGGCTCCCTTCACCGTCGGATCAGGGCCCGAATCGGAGTGCAGGGAGATGAACAGGTCCGCGTTGGCGCGCTGGGCGATCCGCACCCGGCTTTCCAGCGGCACATAGACATCGCTATCGCGGGTCATGACCACCCTGTAGCGGCCCGCGCGTTCGAGCCGGGACCTGAGCGTCAGGGCGGCGGCGAGGTTCACGTCCTTCTCGAAGCCCTGGGCGCCCTGGGCGCCCACATCGCGACCGCCGTGGCCGGCGTCGATCACCACGACTTTCTTCAGCGAGATGGGCTGGGCCGGCTGTAGCCCAAGTTGCCGGGCCAGCGGGACCTGGGCGCTGGTCAGCACCACGGTCTCGACGGGAACCAGGTCGATCACATAGCGATAGTGCTCCACACCATCAGCCGGCGGCAGCAGGAAACGGCGCTTGATGGTCGCGCCTGCGGCCAACTCCATCTGCAGGCGCGCGGCGCGGCCGCTCTGGTCGATCGCCCAGGTCTTCACCAGACCGTGGCCGGAACCATCGATTGTCTCGGGCACGGTGACGCCCGGCATCATTAGAATCACCCGCCGGTCGCCGGCGCCGTCGGCCACGACCTTGGCGGTGGTCGCCTGGTTGACGTCGATCACGATGCGGGTCTGGGTCGCGTCACCGCCCAGCCGGACCTTGAGCAGGCCGTTGGTGACGCCGGCGGCGTGGGAAGCGACCCCGAGCAGGCAGCAGGCGCCCACCAGGCCGCCAACGGCCAGGGCGCGTATCCTGAGCTTAGCTAAGGTGCGTCCAACTCGCGCCAGCATTCCCGCAGGCCCCAACCCCGCCGCATTTCGGCTTCTATACCCGATCAGCCATATACGCGTCGCGACGGTGGACAAATGGTTAACTAGGCCTTTCGCGCACGCCCCTCTGCGGGATCGGCTTTCCTTTTCCGCATCGGTGTTGCAAAGTCGCGACGCGCGGCGACGCCTCCCCTGTCCGAACAGGGCCGAGCAACGCGCGCAACCAAAGCCCGCGTCGGCTTCGACCGAATCCTCGGCGACGACGTATCATCCGATCCGCGTCCTTCTGGCGCGCCTAGGAACACACCTGATGGGCTGCGCAGCTCAAGCCACAGTTCGGCCAAGGGCCGCCCCAGCAGACGCCACCGGCGTCGAGCGGGCCTCCGCGCGCGTCCATCCCAACTGGCTGCGCTTGGGGTTATGCCCCGCCGCGCGCCGCGGAGATCCACTTCATGACCAAGAATATGCTTATCGACGCCGCCCACGCCGAAGAAACACGCGTGGTGGTCGTCGACGGAACTCGTGTTGAAGAGTTCGACTTCGAGAGCCAGAACCGCAAGCAGCTCAGAGGCAACATCTATCTCGCCAAGGTGACGCGCGTTGAGCCGTCCCTCCAGGCGGCCTTCATCGAGTATGGTGGCAACCGCCACGGCTTCCTGGCCTTCAACGAAATCCACCCCGACTACTATCAGATCCCGGTCGCCGACCGCGAAGCGCTGATGCGCGAAGAGGCCGAGGAGGAGGACGAGCATCCGGAGCCCCGCTCGCGCCGCCGCGGCCGTGCGGCTCCGGCCGCTTCGGAGAGCGCCGAGGGCGATGAGGTCCACGCCGAAGGCGACGACGACGATCACGACTCCGGCTCGGGCGATGACGACGATGACGACGTCATGGAAGAAGAGGTTGCGCGCCGCCGTCGCCGGTTGATGCGCAAGTACAAGATTCAGGAGGTGATCCGCCGGCGGCAGATCATGCTGGTGCAGGTGGTCAAGGAAGAGCGCGGCAACAAGGGTGCGGCGCTGACCACCTACCTGTCCCTGGCGGGCCGATACGGCGTGCTGATGCCCAACACCGCACGCGGCGGCGGCATTTCCCGCAAGATCGACACCGCCACTGACCGCAAGCGCCTGAAGGGCATCGTCCAGAGCCTCGACGTGCCCCAGGGCATGGGATTGATTGTGCGGACGGCCGGGGCCAAGCGCACCAAGGCCGAGTTGAAGCGCGACTACGACTACCTGCTGCGGCTGTGGGAGAACATCCGCGAGAAGACACTGCATTCCATCGCGCCTGCCCTCATCTATGAGGAAGAGGACCTGGTGAAGCGGGCCATCCGCGATCTGTTCGACAAGGATATCGACGGGGTGTTCGTCGAGGGCGCCGCGGGCTTCAAGGAAGCGCGCGAGTTCATGCGCATGCTGATGCCCGCCCAGGCCAAGAAGGTGCAACTCCACGCCGACCCCATGCCCTTGTTCGTCAAGCACAAGGTCGAAGACCACCTGTCGCAGATCTATACTCCGACCGTTCCGCTGAGGTCGGGCGGCTATCTGGTGATCAACCAGACCGAGGCTCTGGTCGCCATCGATGTGAACTCCGGCCGGTCCACCCGTGAGCGCAACATCGAAGCCACGGCGTTGAAGACCAACATGGAGGCGGCCGAGGAGGCCGCCCGCCAGCTTCGCCTGCGCGACCTGGCCGGCCTGATCGTCATCGACTTCATCGACATGGACGAGTCCAAGAACAACCGTGCCGTCGAGAAGAAGCTGAAGGACTGCCTGAAGGACGACCGCGCCCGGGTGCAGATGGGCAAGATCAGCCCCTTCGGCCTGATGGAGATCAGCCGCCAGCGCCGCCGCTCGGGCGTGCTGGAAGGCACCACCCACGTCTGCGAGCATTGCGCCGGCACCGGCCGGGTGCGTTCGGTGGAGTCCAGCGCCCTGGCCACCCTGCGGGCGCTGGAGATGGAAGCCCTCAATGGCGGCGGCGAAGCGATCCTGCGCGCGCCCCGCGCCGTCGGCCTCT
This sequence comes from Caulobacteraceae bacterium, assembly GCA_947474775.1. GTDB lineage: Bacteria > Pseudomonadota > Alphaproteobacteria > Caulobacterales > Caulobacteraceae > Phenylobacterium. The sequence continues at coordinate 12,348 of CANJKG010000074.1, forward strand.
ACATCCTCAACGAGAAGCGCGCCCATCTGGCCCGGGTGCATCAAGTGTTCGGGCTGTTCGTCACCGTCGTCGTCGATGACGAGATGGCCCACACCGAGCATCAGATCGAGCGCACCTCCACCGAGACCCGTCCCGAGCACGTCGCAGCGGCCCTGGCGGCGCCGCAACCGGCCTATGAACCTGCGGTGGATGACGCGTTCGACGATGATGACATCGAGGACGAGGCGGAGGACGAGGAAGACGAGGAAGAGATCACCGAACTCGCCCCACGGGCTGAGCGACCGGTGCGTGAGGACGAGGATCGCGGCGACGACTCGGACAGTTCCCGCCGTGGCGGCCGCCGCCGCCGCCGCCGGGGCGGGCGTCGCGATGAGCCTCGCGAAGGCGGCGCCTCCGCCGAATCCCAAGCTCCCACCGACACCCTTCAGGCCGATGGCGACGACGAGGGCGGACATGGTCGCCGCCGCCGCCGGGGTCGCCGTGGCGGACGCCGCGTGCGCGACGACCGGCCGCCGGAGGCCTTCGCCTGGACGCGGCCCTGGGTCCCTTACGGCGACGATCCGTTCGTCTGGTACGATCCGGCCGAGGACATGAAGCGCACAGGGAACCCGGTGGGGGAGGCGCCCGCGCCAGCCGACGCCGAGCCGCGGCCGACCGCCACGCCAGCGCCATCGCCTGCGACAGCAGCGCCGGCCACCGGCGACGACATGGACATCTGGGTGGAACTGCCAGCGGCCGAGGAGAAGCCGGCCCGCAAGCGTCGCAGCCGCGGCCGCGGTCGCGACGCCGCCGATGTCGCGACGCCCGAGATCGCGGAAGCCCCGCC
>CANJKG010000075.1 GCA_947474775.1 Caulobacteraceae bacterium
TCGAAGCCGGATTTCGTGCTGGTCAATCCGCTTCAGACATCAAGCATCGAGGCCAACGACGCGCAGACCAGCTACGTCGTCGCCCCCGGCAGCAAGCAGCTGGTCGTTGGTTCGGTGACGACCGTGTCCGCCGCCTTCAACAACAGCAAGGTCGTTTAGGCCGCCATCCCCGCCCGCACCTTGCTGCGCAGCACGTCGATGGGGGCCAGGCCCGCGTCGGTCTTGAAGCGCCAGTAGGTCCAGCCGTTGCAGGCCGGGGCGTTTTCCATCATCGCGCCCATCTTGTGGATCGAGCCGGTCAGGTCGCCGACCGCCAGGCTGCCGTCGGCCCGCACCCGCGCGGCCTTCAGACCCTTGGGGCACCAGAGTTCGTCGCCGGGCTGCAGCAGGCCGGCCTCGACAAGCTGGCCGAACGGCACCCGCGGCTCGGACCGCTTGGACCCCATGACCTCAAGGTCCTGCGGCGCCACCGGCTGCACCTTGGCGATGCGCTCCTTGGCCACCGCGATGTACTCGGCCTCGCGCTCGATGCCGATGAACCGCCGGCCCAGCCGCTTGGCGGCCGCGCCCGTCGAGCCCGAGCCGAAGAAGGGATCGAGGATCAGGTCGCCCGGCTTGCTGGTCGCCAGCAGCACGCGGTGCAGCAGGGCTTCCGGCTTCTGGGTCGGGTGAGCCTTGGACCCGTCCGACTTCTTGACCCGCTCGTCGCCGGTGCACAGCGGGATGGTCCAGTCCGACCGCATCTGGGTGTCGTCGTTGAACACCTTCAGGGCGTCGTAGTTGAAGGTGTAGCGCTTGCCGCCCTTCGATTTGGACGCCCAGATCAGCGTCTCATGGGCGTTGGTGAACCGCGTGCCCTTGAAGTTCGGCATCGGGTTGGACTTGCGCCAGACCACGTCGTTGAGGATCCAGAACCCCAGGTCCTGCAGAGTCGCGCCCACCCGGAAGATGTTGTGGTAGCTGCCGATCACCCACAGCGCCCCGTCGTCCTTCAGCACCCGGCGGCATTCCGAGAGCCAGGCCTTGGTGAAGGCGTCGTAGGTCTCGAAACTGTCGAACCGGTCCCAGTCGTCGTCCACCGCGTCGACCTTGGAATTGTCCGGCCGCAACAGGTCGCCGCCCAGCTGCAGGTTGTAGGGAGGGTCTGCGAAGACCAGGTCGACCGAGCGGTCGGGGAGCTTCTTCAGCGCCTCGATGCAATCGCCCAGGATGATGGTGTCGGCCGCCAAGCCCATCGATTAACCCTCGAAAACAGAAGCCTGAATCCTGGGGCCGCATGGTGAAGGCCACGTTTCCGAACGTGGTTAACGCCCGCTAGGGCGCTCGCCATTCCACCCAGGCGGCGTGGGGATGCACGTCGGCCAGAACCCGCTCCTGTCCGCCCGGCCACGAAGTCAACCGCACGTCCATCAGCGAGCGGTCCTCGTCATGGGCCTCCATCCGCAGCCAGGCGAAGGGCGCCTGCGCAGTGGCCCGCGCGCCGTGGTCCGCGATGACCTTCGCCAGAGCCGCCTGGCTCTGGGCCGGCATGTATTGCCAGAATACCGAGTGGTAGAAGACTGTGGCGGCGCCGTCGGCCGGCGCCGCGTGGGCGTGGGTCCAGGCCACGGCGTCGGCAGCCTCCACCTCGACCTCAAGGGCGAGCGCAAGCGCGATGGCCGCCTCCAGCCGCGCGATCCGCTCGAATTGGTCGGGCCAGACGTACGACAGCAACCGCCGCCGCTGCGCCGCATCGGTGAGCTGGGTCGGGCGCCGGTCGCAGGCCGCGCGGGATATGACCTCCACAGCCGCATCGACCGGCGGCGGCGGGCCACGCCAGTCGGTCTCGATCCTCACCTGGGCGCCTGGATCGCCCCACCTGTGAGCTCCGAGATCGTAGCGGAAGCGGTCCCAGTAAAGGTTCAGTCCCGCGCTCGCCCCGGCCTCGAAGGTCCGCAACGGCAAGCCGGTCTCCGCCGCGATGGTGAGGAAGCCGCCGACCAGGCAGGCTGAGCGGCGCACCTCGTTGGTCTGCAGCTCGTGGCGCATGAAGTCGGCGATTCGGTCGCAGTGTCGCGTGGTCGCCCGCCGAGCCTCCGGCCACACCCGCACCGCGTCGGCCGGCCGGCCCGCCTGAGGATAGAGCGCCGCCAGCCCCGGGTCGTCACCCGAAAGCACCAGTTCGTGCAGAGCGGCGAGATAGCGCAGCGGCGCGTGGTCGCTGAACAGGGCCGGCACGTCGGCCTGCGCCCATGGCTCGAACAGACCCTCCAGCGTATCGCCGCCGGCCAGCGCCCCTGCCACCTGCAGGGCGAGCGCCGCCTGGAAGGGCGAGCCGTACTCCTCACAGCCGCGCGCCTGTAGGCGGAAAGCCTTCTGCAGCGCCGCGGTCACGTATCGACGGGCTCCGGGCCGTTCAGCACCATCCGCACCGGCGCCCAGGACATGCGATGGATCTCGCACGGCCCCAGCATGCGCAGGGCCTCGACATGGACCGGCGCGCCATAGCCCTTGTGGCTCGCGAAGCCATAGCCCGGATAGCGGCCGTCAAGCTCGGCCATCAGCCGGTCGCGGGCCACCTTGGCCAGGATCGATGCCGCCGCGATCGACAGCGACTTGCCGTCGCCGCCCACCACCGTCTTCACCTCGCAGGGCAGTTTGAAGCGGTAGTTGCCGTCCACCAGCGCGAAGGCCGGCTGCACCGCCAGCGCCTCGATCGCCCGGCGCATGGCCAGGCCTGTGGCGTGCAGGATGTTCAGGGCCGCGATCTCCTCCACCGAAGCAAACCCGACGCCCCAGGCGACCGCCTTCGCCATGATCTCCGGCTCCAGGGCCTCGCGCGCCTTGGCCGTCAGCTTCTTGGAGTCGTCCAGCCCCTTGGGCACCCGGCGCGGATTGAGGATCACTGCAGCCGCGCTCACCGGCCCGGCCCAGGGTCCGCGTCCGGCCTCGTCCACCCCGCAGACCGGCCCGCCCACGAAGGACTTTTCCAGCAGCATGTCGGGACCGCCCGCCAACTCAGGCCCCCATCCCGCGGATCGGCCTGTGGCGGTAGCAGTCCGTGGTGTGGTCGTTGACCATGCCGACGGCCTGCATCCATGCGTAGGTGATCACCGGACCCACGAACTTGAAGCCCTTGGCCTTCAGCGCCTTGGAGACCTCGACGGCCAGCGGCGTCTGCGCCGGCACGTCGCCTAGACCCGTCCAGTCGTTCTGGATCGGTTTGCCGCCTGTGAAGCCCCAGCAGAAGCCGGAGAAGTCCTCGCCCGCCTCGCGCATGGCCAGGTAGATCCTGGCCGAACTGATCGCCGCGTCGATCTTGGCGTTGGAGCGCACAATGCCCGGATCGGCCATCAGCCGCGCCCGGTCGGCCTCGCCATATCGGGCCACAGTCTCCGGATCGAAGCCGTCGAACGCCGCGCGGAAGGCGTCCCGCTTGCGCAGGATTGTGATCCACGCCAATCCCGCCTGGAAGCCGTCCAGGACCAGCTTCTCCCACAGAGCCCGGGAATCGTACTCCGGCACGCCCCACTCGTGGTCGTGGTAGGCTTCGTAGAGCGGGTCGCCGGCCATGCCGCGCCAGCTGCATCTGTTGAGGGGGGACGTCATCGCCGCCAGTCTCGGCTGACCCGGCGGGCCAGAGCAAGATCGTTTCCAGGCTGGATCAGCCCGGAAGCCTGAATCTTGCTCTGATTCAAAAGTGTGGAGCCTGATTCACGGCTCAGACCGATCCGATTTGAGCCGATCAGGCTCCAGGACAAGAGGGTTTGCGCGCATGGCGTTCGAAGGCTTCCAACTGTCGCACATCGACGTGGGCGACGTGACCCTTCGGGTCCGCCACGGCGGGTCCGGCCCGCCGCTGCTGCTGCTGCACGGCTGCCCGCAGACGCACATGATGTGGGGCAAGATCGCCACCGACCTGGCCCGTGACTTCACCGTCGTGGCGCCCGACCTGCGCGGCTATGGGGAAAGCTCCAAGCCGGCGCCCACGCCGGACAACAGCGCCTATTCCAAGCGCGCCATGGCCGGGGACGCCGTCGCCCTGATGGCCCATCTCGGCTTCCCTCAGTTCGCCGTCGCTGGCCATGACCGGGGCGGCCGCGTCGCCTACCGCCTGGCGCTGGACCATCCCGAGGTCGTCACCCGCCTCTCCATCCTCGACATCATCCCCACCGGCGAGGTCTGGGCCCGCGCCGACCACCGGTTCGCCCTGGGCTACTGGCACTGGCCGTTCCTGGCGCAGCCGTCGCCGGGGCCGGAACGGGCCATGGCCGGCGATCCGGAGCACTTCTTCTTCAAATTCATGTTCCGGGGCTCGCCCGACACCTTCGAGCCCGAGGCCTACGAAGACTACCTCCGCTGCGTCGGCGATCCCGGGGTCCGGCGCGGCATCTGCGAGGACTATCGCGCCGGGGCGAGCTTCGACCGCAGGCTGGACCAGGAACAGATGGGCAAGGTCAGGATCGCCTGCCCGGTCCAGGTCCTGTGGGGCGGCGCGGGCGCCGTGGGCGCCTGGTACGACGTGCTGGGCATCTGGCGCGGCTGGGCCGACGACGTACGCGGCGAGGCCATCGACTGCGGCCACTTCATCCCCGAGGAAAAGCCCGCCGAGACGCTGGCGGCCCTACGCGCCTTCTTCGCCGAGGGCGCGTGAGAACCACGCCGGCCGCTCCACCGCCACGGGCTTTCCGTCCACGGTGAGGCTGACGCCCTCGATCCGGTCCAGTCGCAGCAGGGCCATCGCGCGGCCGTCCATGCCCGACAGCACCTCCCCGGCCCGCAGGTCGCCCGCCAGCACCTCCGAGCCCTGCGCCGGTGGCGGCCCAGTGAAGACGATCGGCAGCATCCGGTTCTTCACCTGCCCGCGCCGCTTCATGCGCGAGGTCGTTTCCTGGCCGACGAAGCAGCCCTTCTTGAAATCGATCCCGCCCAGCAGGTCGAAATTGGCCTCGATGGGGTAGGTCTTCTCCGAGCCCCAGTCCGCCAGGCCGGGGATTCCCAAGGCGAGGCGGTGGGCTTCGTGGGCTAACTCGTCGGCGACCATCGCATTGTCGGGCGGCTCGGCGCCGTAGCCTCGCCAACCCAGGGCGGGCAGCCGTGGGTCGGTCACCCAGTCACCGCCCGGAGTCGGACCTCCGCCGGGGAAAAGCGCAGAGACCGCGATGTCACCCGCCCCGATCTCCACCTTGGCCCGCAGCCGGTACATGGTCAGCCGCTGGACCAGCGCCTCGCGGTGCGCCGCAGCCACGTCCAGAAAGCAGCCGTCTTCGCGCCCCACCACGAACAGGTCGTAGAGCAACCGTCCCTGCGGCGTCAGCAGGCCCGCCAGCCGCGCCTCGCCCGGAGACAGCGTCTCCACATCCTGGGTCAGCAGGCCCTGCAGGAAGCTGCGCCAGTCGGCCCCGCCGATGGCGACGGCGGTACGGCTGGTGAGCGGGGCGCAGGTCAGGACGGACATGCCGATAATTTGGGGCGCGCCGCTGTGGAGCGCCAGCCTTCCCCGCCTTATAGAGGCCCGATGGCGCCCGGGACCTTCCCCATCCTGTTCATCACCGCGACCCGGATCGGCGACGCGGTGCTCGCATCTGGCCTCATCAGGCGCCTGTCGGAGGAGATTCCGGGCGCGCGCTTCACCATCGTGGCGGGACCGGCCGCCGCGCCGCTGTTCGCCGAGGTCCCCGGCCTCGCCCGGATCATCCCCTTCTCCAAGGAGAAGGACGGCAGCCATTGGTTCGGCCTCTGGCGGCGGGTGCGCGGGACCCGCTGGGGCCTGATCGTCGACCTGCGCGGCTCGGGCGTCTCCCGCTTCCTCCGCGCGCGCCGCCGCGCCATCCACCGCAAGCCCGCGACGCCCATGCACAAGGTGCTGGAGGCCGCCCGAACCCTGCGCCTGGACGACGACCCGCCCGCGCCGTTCCTGTTCACCTCCGAGGCGATCGAAGCCCGCGCCGCCGAGCTCACCGCTGGGCGCGGCCCGATCCTGGCGCTGGCTCCCGCCGCCAACTGGGTGGGCAAGACCTGGCCGCTGGAGCGGTTCTCCCAGGTGGCCATGCGACTCCTGGGCGCGGACGGCCCGTTGCATGGTGGCCGGCTGATGGTGCTGGGCGGACCGGAAGACGCCAAGATGTCGACCCAGCTCAAGGACGTCACCGCCCGCGACCGGCTGATCAACCTGGCGGGCAGGGTCGACCTGCTCACCGCCTTCGCCTGCCTGAAGCGGGCGCGGCTGTTCATCGGCAACGATTCCGGGACCATGCATCTGGCCGCCGCCGCCGGGACGCCGACGCTGGGCCTGTTCGGCCCCTCCGACGAGGCGCTCTATGCGCCCTGGGGGCCGGACGCACGCATGGTCAGGGGCCCGCGCAGCTACGCGCAGATCCGCGCCGCCGATCCGCACTTCCAGCAGGCGGTATGTCATATGATGGACCTGAGCGTCGATCGCGTGGTCGATAGCGCACACGACCTCCTGACCGCCACCGAACCTCTCACCGCAGAGACGAAACATGCCTGAGACCTTCGACCTGATCGTGCGCGGCGGCGAGGTGATCAACCACGCCGGCCGGGGCTCCGCCGACGTGGGCGTGCGCGGCGGCAAGATCGCCGCCGTCGGCGACCTTTCCCAGGCCTCCGCCGGCGAGGTTTTCGACGCGGCGGGCCTGCTGGTCATGCCGGGCGTCATCGACACCCAGGTCCACTTCCGCGAGCCGGGCATGGAGTGGAAGGAGGACCTGGAGACCGGCAGCCGCGCCGCGGTCCTGGGCGGGGTGGTCGCCGTGTTCGAGATGCCGAACACCGAGCCTACCACCACCGATGGCGACGCCCTGGCCGACAAGCTCGCCCGCGCCGCCAACCGCATGCACTGCGACCACGCCTTCTACATGGGCGGCACCCACGAGAACGCCGCCTTCCTGGGCGAGCTGGAGCGCCTGCCCGGCTGCTGCGGAGTCAAGGTGTTCATGGGCGCCTCCACCGGCACGCTCTTGGTTCAGGACGACGCCGGGGTGGAGGACGTGCTGCGCCATACCAACCGCCGGGCCACCTTCCACTCCGAGGACGAATACCGCCTGGCCGACCGCCGTCCCCTGGCCCGCACCGGCGACTGGACCAGCCACCCGGAGGTGCGCGACGAGGTCTCGGCCATGCAGTCCACCGAGCGGCTGGTGCGCATCGCCCGGAACCTCGGCAAGCGGATCCACGTGCTGCACGTGACCACCGCGCAGGAGATCGCCTACCTCGCCGCCCACAAGGACGTGGCCACCGTCGAGCTGACGCCCCAGCACCTCACCCTGGCCGGCCCCGAGGCCTATGAGCGCCTCAAGGGCTACGCCCAGATGAACCCGCCGATCCGCTCCGCCGAGCACCGCGCCGGCCTGTGGATCGGGATCGCCAATGGGGTGGCCGACGTCATCGGCTCAGACCACGCGCCGCACACCTCCGAGGAGAAGGCCCGTCCCTATCCGGCCTCGCCGTCTGGCATGCCCGGCGTCCAGACCCTGCTGCCGGTGATGCTGACCCACGTGGCGGAGGGCCGGCTGTCCCTCGAGCGGCTGGTGGACCTCACCAGCCACGGCGCCAACCGGGTCTTCGGCCTGGCCGACAAGGGCCGTCTGGCCGTGGGCTATGACGCTGACCTCACACTGGTCGATCTCAAGGCGAGGCGCATGCTTTCCCACGCCCACATGGCCAGCCGCGTCGGCTGGACACCCTTCGACGGCATGGAGGCCAAGGGCTGGCCCATGGCCACCATCATCCGCGGCCGCGTGGTCATGCGCGACGACGAGATCATCGCCGAGAGCCTCGGCCAGCCGGTGCGATTCCTGGAGACCCTGGCCGCCTGAAGCACAACCGTAGCGCGTTCGGAAAACCCGTGTCAGTCTGATCCCGGGCATTTTGGGGGACGATCGATGGTTGTTGCGGTTCCGCTCAGCGGGGAAGGCTCCAGCCTGCGCATCGAGCAGCGAGCCCATCTGCCGTCGTTCCTGGGACTGAGCCTCAAGAACGGCCTGCTCAACCTGATCACGCTCACCCTCTACCGGTTCTGGGGCAAGACCGAGGTTCGCCGCCGCATCTGGGCCAGCACCTATGTCAACGACGATCCGCTGGAATACACCGGCCGCGGGGTCGAGCTCTTCGTGGGATTTCTGATCGCGCTGGCGATCCTCGGCCTGCCGTTCCTCTTGGCCACCTTCGGCGCGCAGCTGCTTGGACCGGCCATCGCGGGCCTCATCGTCGTCGTGATGTACATCGGCCTGATGTTCCTGGTGGGCTTCGGGATGTTCACCGCCTTCCGCTACATGGCCAGCCGCACCGCCCTGCGGGGCGTGCGCTTCCATCTGAAGGGCAGGGCGATGGACTACGCCCTCAGCTATTTCGGCTATGGCTGGCTGAGCGCCATAACCCTGGGCTGGTTCTGGCCGGCGGCCCAACGCCGTCTCGCGGGCCAGCTCTGGGGCGGCCTGCGGTTTGGCGACGGACGCTTCCGTTTCGATCTCGAGGCTGCGCGGAAGGTGGGGGTCTATGGCCCCTACGCCCTGGGTTGGGTCGGCCTCATCGTGCTCTACATCGTGTTCGCCGGGGCTCTGTTCGGGGTCATGAGTCCGATGTTTGCCGCGGCCGAAGGCGGCGACACGCCACCCGTGCCGGGTCTGGGGATGATGGTGGCGATCTACCTGCTGTCGACCGCCATGGTCGTGGCCATCGTGGCGGCCTTCGCGCCCTATCACGCTGCGTCCCTGCGCTCCGTGGCGGCGGGGACCTCCTTCGAGGGCGTCCGCTTCTCCCTCGACCTGAAGGCCGGGACGATGGTCTGTCTGATGCTCAGCAACATCTTCCTCATCCTCGTCTCCCTGGGCTTCCTGATGCCGTTCGTGCAGGCCCGCACGCTGAAACTGGTCATCAACCGGCTGCAGACCTCCGGCGCCGTCGACCTGGACGCCATCCGCCAGTCCGCCCAGGCCGGCCCGCGCACCGGCGAAGGCCTCGCCGACGCCTTCGGCATCTCGCCCATCTGAGCGCGTGAAGGCCCGCTTCCATGACGGCCTGACCGCCGCCGTCCACACCGTCGAGGTGACCGTAGACGGCGAGACCCTGGCCTTCGAGGTCCAGGGCCAGGCGCACCGCTGGTCCCTGGGCGCCGTTGAGACCGAGCGCGTCGGCGAGGCCGTGCGGGTCGCGCCCGGGGCCCGGGGCGCCGCCCGGCTGGTGATCGACGCCACGGAATGGGCCGCCGCCACCCTCGGGTCTGACCTGGAGCGCCGGAGCATGCGCCGCGAGATGAAGCTGGTGATCGGGCTGACCGCCTTCGCCGCCGCCATCGCCCTGTTCGTCTTCGTCGGTATGCCCCTGGCCTCAGGACCCCTGGCGCGCCACACGCCCCCCGACTACGAGCGCCGCATGGGCGAGAGCTTCGAAGCCCAGCTGGGTGTGGCCCTCAAGCCCTGCAAGGGCGCTCTCGGCCAGGCGGCGCTGAGCAGGCTGGGCCAGCGGATGGAGAGCGCCGCCGACAGCCCGTTCCGCTTCCGGGTGCAGGCGGTCGAGGCCCCTATGGTCAACGCCTTCGCCCTGCCCGGCGGGGCCATCATGGTCACCGACGACCTCATCAAGATGGCCCACACCCCCGATGAGCTCGCCGCCGTCATCGCCCACGAGGCGGCGCACGTCGAAAGGCGCCACGTGATGCAGGCGGTCTGGCGGTCGCTGGGCCTGGGCCTGGCGCTCGACGCGGTGGTGGGCGGCGGGTCCGGCGCGGGCCAGCAGGCGGTCATCCTGGCCGGCTCGTTCACCGACCTGCGCTTCAGCCGCGACGCCGAGAGCGAGGCCGATGCGCGCGGCCAGGCTCTGCTGCAGGCCCTGGGGCTCTCGTCGCAGGGCATGGCGCCCTTCTTCGAGCGCCTCGCGGCCAAGGGCCAGAGCCAGACGGCGGCGGAGGTCCAGGAGCTGCTGTCCAGCCACCCGGACAGCCTGCGGCGCGCCCGCGAGAGCCGCGTCCGCGCCCGGCCCGGAGCGCCTGCGTTCACCCCAGCCGAGTGGGCCGCGATCAAGGCCGTGTGCTCGGGCCAGGACCGTCCGCTGCGCCTCCCCCGCTTGGGCGGCAAGCGCACCGCGACCCTCGTCAACGGATCTTTGCAACCCGCTTCGGGCCTGGAATAAGCCCACCGCATGGACGTTCTGTCGCGCATTGCCGCCGCACCCTTCCGCGACGCCCGTTACACGCCCCGCGCCCTCGAGGTGGAGCGGCGGCCCAACGGCGAGGTCGTGCTTCGAAATCCCCGCCCGTTGTCCGACCAGTTCACAATCGTCACCGACGCCCTGGAGCACTGGTCCAGGGCCGCGCCGGACCGCGTGTGGCTGGCCGAGCGGTGCGGCGAGGGCTGGCGCACGGTCACTTTCGCGGAAGGACAGCGGACGGTTACGGCGCTCGCGGGTGGCCTGCGAGACAAGGGCGTCGTCGGCCGGGCCCCGCTGCTGATCCTGGCCCGCAACGGCGTCGACCATGCCCTCATCAAGTTCGCGGCCATGGGCCACGGCATGCCGGTGGCGCCGATCTCCCCTCAGTATGGCCTGAAGGGCGCGATCCCGTCGCGCCTGGCCCATGCGGTGGAGGTCCTGAAACCCGCATGCGTCTACGTGGAGGACGCCGTTCTGTTCGGCGACGGGCTGGACAACCCCGCCCTGGCGGGCCTGCCGGTGATCGCCGGACGCAACGCCCGGCCAGGGGACACGCCCCTGGAGCAACTGCTCGCAGCCTCGCCCGCGTCGCCCACCGCCCGGCCCGGCGACCACGCCAAGTACCTGCTGACCTCCGGTTCCACCGGCCTGCCCAAGGCGGTGATCATGACCCAGGCGGGGGTGGTGGCGACGGCCGCCCAGCTCTGCGCCTGCTTCGACGATCCGGACCCGCCGGTGCTCGTGCACTCCGCGCCCTGGAGCCACAGCATGGGCACGAACTCGATCCTGCAGACCTACCTGCACCGGGGCGGCAGTCTGTACATCGACGCGGGCCAGCCCACGCACGCCCGCTTCGGAGAGACGCTTCGCAATCTCCGGGAGATCCCGGTCACCTTCCTGAGCATGGTGCCCGCGGGACTGGTGCTTCTGGCTGACGCCCTGGAAGCGGACGAGGATCTGGCGCGCCACCTGTTCGCCACGGTGAAGGTCGTGCAGTTCGGCGGCGCGGCCCTGGCCCAGTCGGTGGTGGACCGCATCGAAGCCGTGGCGGTCCGCACCGTCGGCCTGCGCATCACCATCGGCACCGGCTTCGGCTCCACCGAGACTGGGCCCACCGCCACCAACGTCCACTGGCACAGCACCAACGCCGGCGCCGTCGGCCTCCCGGTCCCAAGCGGCGAGGTCAAGCTGTCGCCGCAGGACGGCAAGTTGGAATGCCGCGTCAGGGGACCCCAGGTCACCGAAGGCTATCTCGGCCGGCCGGACCTGACCGCCGCGGCGTTCGACGAGGAAGGCTTCTACCGGCTGGGCGACGCGGTGCGCTGGGCCGACCCGGACGACCCTGAGCGGGGCCTGGTGTTCGATGGCCGCCTGGCGGAGAACTTCAAGCTCGCCAGCGGCGCCTTCGTCTCCGCTGGCGAACTCCGGCTCGGCGCCGTGGCGGCCGTCGGCACGGCGGTGACCGACGCCGTCGTCTGCGGCGAAGGCCAGGCCGGCGTCGGGCTTATGTTCTATCCGCTCCCCGGCCGCGACCGCGCCGAGATCGAGGCCGCCATCCGCGCCGGCCTGGAACGCTTCAACGCCGCCGCCCCCAGCGCCGGAGGCCGGGTCGCCCGCGCCCTGGTCCTGCCCGGACCGCCGGACGCCGCTTCAGGCGAAGTCACCGACAAGGGCTATATCGCCCAGGCCCTGGCCCGCAGCCGCCACGCAGCCGCCATCCAGCGGCTGTTTGCGCCGGAACCGGCGGCCGAGATTCTCGTCTTCGGCTGATCCCAAGGAAAAGGCCCGCGGGACGAACCCGCGGGCCTCGATCGATCCGACGTCAGGTCGGTCAGGTGTTGCCGGGCAGCTTGCAGTCGCCGCCCCAGAAGGCGCAGCCTGTGGCGCCCACCACCGTCAGCGTCGGGGTGGGATTGTACTCGATCATATAGCCCTTCAGGCCGTCGGCGCAGGCCACCTCGATGAGGGCGGTCCCCTTGCTGGTCTTGGTGGCCGCGAGCCGGGCGTTGGACACCTCGCAGGTCTTCACGTCCTGCTTCTTCAGGTCCGCCGTCAGCTCGGCGTAGCCGAGGCCGGGCTTGTTGAGGTTGCTGCACTGATAGCCCTTCGCCAGGGCGTGCCCGCAGTCATAGACCGCCCCCTTGCCGCTCGCCTCGAAGAGGGCGATGCCGCCGCTGCCGTCCTTGCAGACCAGCTCGACCACTTCCACGGTCCCGGGCACCGGCAGGACGCCGTACTTGTCCACGTCACAGTTGGAGCCGTTGGCCTTGGCCAGGCGGGTGTAGGTGCTGGCCTGCTCGGTCGCCGCCTCCCGCGCATTGGTCAGGGTGCAGGTGACCATAGTGGACTTGGCGCAATCCACCGCATCGGCGACCTTTCCGTCAGAGGCGACGTGGTAGATGAAGCCTTTGCCCTCGGTGCAGGAGGTCTCGTAGTAGATCGAGCCGTCCTTGGCGGTGGCCGCGTAGCGGCGCTCCTTGACGGTGCAGGCGACCTTGGACTCGGCCACATAGCGGTCGATCTGCGCCGACCGCGATGCCTTGTCGGTTAAGGTGCAGCGCAGGATGTCGGTCCGCTCGTCATAGATGATGCAGGGCTGGAGCTCGACCGGCTTGGCCAGGTCGATCGGCGAGCTGGTGGTGACGATGTAGCCGTTGCCGTCCTGGCAGACCACTTCCATGAAGGTGGCGCTGTCGTTGGCGCCGATCCCGCGCGCGTTGGTGGGCACGCAGGGCACCGGGCTCTTCTTCACCACTGTGGCCATGGCCGCGACGTGGTCGAGGTTCTCGGGCAGCACGCAGGCGACGCCGTTCTGTTCCTTGACCGGCGTCGAATTGATCTTGATGCAGTCGAAGGTCACCGGCTTCTTGCCGGTCTCGCCCTGCAGGATGAAGCCCGGCGCGCCGGCGCAGGCGACTTCATAGAGGCCGGTGGTGACCTTGGTCTTGGGGTCCTTGCCTTCCTGCAGCAGGCGCGCGTTGGCCA
>CANJKG010000076.1 GCA_947474775.1 Caulobacteraceae bacterium
ATCCGCTGGACCCGCTTGGCGTTCACCGCCCAGCCGGCATGGCGCAGCAGGGCCGTGACCCGCCGGTAGCCGTAGCGACCGTAGGTCCTGGCCAGCTCGATGATGTCGGCGGTCAATGCCGCCTCATCATCGCGCCGGATCCTGCTGCCAGTTGATGAAGTGCTCGGCCGGCGTGATCTTCAGGGAATAGCTGAGGATGCGCGTGCGACAGTGGGGCGCCGGGCGCAGGCGCACCACATGGGGCCCGAGCAGCGTAGGCTCGTCATAGCGGTGACGCGTGACGTGATTGAGCGCGGCGATGACCGACAGGGCAGGCTCCCGATTGAAGCGGACAGGACCATCCTTATCCGAACCGTCCGGTGGACAACGCGAAAAAGGGCGCCGGCGTCTCCTGCGTGCGATATATGCCGCCAGGACGAGCGTCGGATCGGCCCAACACCCGCCGGGCTGCGCCGCTGCAACATAAGCGCGCCAGGACGCTTATGGTCTCATCGCCCCCTTGGAATTATGAGACGCGTCCCTGGAGGGCGCGCAGAGCACGGAGCCAACTTGCGCATACGCACCGGGTACGAGATCGCCTACGACTGCCCGGACCCCGTTCCGATGCTGCTGACGCTGAGCGTGCATCCATCCCGTCGCCAGGACCTGGAGACGCCCGACTGGGTGCGCACCGACCCGGCGCTGGACGTGCAGCAGTACATCGACGGCTTCGGCAACATCTGCAGCCGGGTGACGGCGCCGGCGGGGCGTTTCACGCTCTCGGCCGATTTCATCATCCGCGACAGCGGCGAGGTGGACGAATACGCGCCGGAAGCCCAGCAGCACGCCGTGGCGGACCTGCCGCAGGAGGCGCTGGTCTACCTTCTGGGCAGCCGCTATTGCGAGACCGACCGGCTGACGGGGCTGGCCTGGTCGCTGTTCGGCGCGACGGAGCCTGGCTGGAGCCGGGTGCAGGCGATCGTCGACCACGTCCACAACCACATCAAGTTCGGCTACGAGCACGCCCGGCCCACCAAGAGCGCCTACGAGGCCTACACCGAAGGCCAGGGCGTCTGCCGCGACTACGCCCACCTGGCGGTGGCCTTCTGCCGGTGCATGAACATCCCGGCGCGCTACTGCACAGGCTACCTGGGGGACATCGGCGTGCCGTTGGTGGGCGTGATGGATTTCAGCGCCTGGTTCGAGGTCTACCTGGGCGGGCGCTGGTACGCCTTCGACGCGCGCAACAACATCCGCCGCAAGGCCCGGGTGCTGATCGCCCGGGGCCGCGACGCCACAGACGTGGCCATCGCCAATACCTTCGGGACCGCCTACCTGGTGGGCTTCAAGGTGGTCAGCGAGGAGTTGGCCGAGGCGGCATAAACTACTGCGCGGCCTGCTCCTGGGCGTAGCCGAGGCTTTCGTTGAGGCGTTCCAGGACGGTGATGGCGGCCTCCGGGACCACCGCGCCCGGCGTGAAGATCGCCGCCACGCCCATGTCGTTGAGGGCGGCGAAGTCCTCCGGCGGGATCACGCCGCCCACCACCACGACGATGTCCGGCCGGCCCAGGCGGGCGAGTTCGGACTTCAGCTCCGGCACCAGGGTGAGGTGGCCGGCCGCGAGCGAGCTCGCGCCCACCACATGGACGTTGTCCTCCACGGCCTGGGCGGCAGTCTCCGAGGGCGTCTGGAACAGGTCGCCGATGTCCACGTCGAAGCCCAGGTCGCCGAAGCCGGAGGCGATCACCTTCTGGCCGCGGTCGTGGCCGTCTTGGCCCATCTTGGCCACCAGGATGCGCGGCTTGCGACCATCGGCCTGGGCGAAGGCTTCGGCCATGGCCTTGGCGCGCATCCCGGCGGGAGTCTCGCCGGCCTCGCGCAGGTAGACGCCCCTGACCGCATCGGCCTTGGCCTTATGGCGACTGAAGACCTTCTCCAGGGCGTCGGAGATCTCGCCAACCGTGGCCTTGGCGCGGGCCGCCTCCACGGACAGCTCCAGCAGGTTGGCTCCGCCAGCCGCGCCGTTGGTCAGGGCGGTGAGCGCGGACTCGACGGCCTTGGGATCGCGCTCCGCGCGCAGGCGCTTCAGCTTGGCGATCTGGGCCTCGCGCACGGCGGTGTTGTCCACCTTTAGCACGGGCAGGTCGTCGGGGGTGTCGGGCTTGTAGCGGTTGACCCCCACGAGGCTCTGCTGGCCGGCGTCGATCCGCGCCTGGGTGCGGGCGGCGGCCTCCTCGATGCGGCGCTTGGGCAGGCCTTCCTCGATGGCCTTGGCCATGCCGCCCAGGGCCTCCACCTCGGCGATGTGCTGCAGGGCGCGGGCGGTGAGGTCGGCGGTGAGGCGCTCCACATAGTAGCTGCCGCCCCAGGGGTCGATCACCCGGGTCTGGCCGCTCTCCATCTGGATGAACAACTGGGTGTTGCGCGCGATGCGGGCGGAGAAGTCGGTGGGTAGCGCCAGGGCTTCGTCCAGGGCGTTGGTGTGCAGGCTCTGGGTCTGGCCGCTGGTGGCGGCGATGGCCTCGATCAGGGTGCGGGGCACGTTGTTGTAGACGTCCTGGGCTGCCAGGCTCCAGCCGGAGGTCTGGGTGTGGGCGCGCAAGGACAGGGACCGCGAGTCCTGCGGATTGAACTCGCGCTTCATGAGCTGGGCCCAGAGCAGGCGGGCGGCGCGCTGCTTGGCGATCTCCATGAAGATGTTCATCCCGCCGCACCAGAAGAACGACAGGCGCGGCGCGAACTGGTCGACGGTCATGCCGGCGGCGACGCCCGCGCGGACGTACTCGATCCCGTCGGCCAGGGTGTAGGCCATCTCCAGGTCCAGCGTCGCCCCGGCCTCCTGCATGTGATAGCCGGAGATCGAGATCGAGTTGAACTTCGGCATTTCGCGCGAAGTATATGAAAAAATATCCGAAATTATCCGCATCGAGGGGGTCGGCGGATAGATGTAGGTGTTCCGGGTCAGGAACTCCTTGAGGATATCGTTCTGGATGGTGCCGTTGAGCTTGGCGTGGTCGGCGCCCTGTTCCTCGCCGGCCACGATGTAGAGGGCCAGTATCGGCAGCACCGCCCCGTTCATGGTCATGGAAACGCTCATCTTGTCGAGCGGGATGCCGTCGAACAGGGTGCGCATGTCGTAGATGGAATCGATGGCCACACCCGCCATGCCCACGTCGCCCTTCACGCGGGGGTGGTCGCTGTCGTAGCCCCGGTGGGTGGCGAGGTCGAAGGCGATGGACAGGCCCATCTGGCCGGCGGCGAGGTTGCGCCGGTAGAAGGCGTTGGAGTCCTCGGCCGTGGAGAAGCCCGCGTACTGGCGGATGGTCCACGGGTTGGTCAGGTACATGGTCGGATAGGGGCCGCGCAGGAACGGCGCGAGGCCGGGATAGCCGCCGAGGCCCGGGATGTCGGCGATGTCGGCGGGGCCGTAGCCGGCCTTCACCGCGATGCCTTCGGGGGTCTCCCAAAGGGCGCCGGTGGCGGGCGCGGCGGCGGCGCCGGTCTCGAAGGGCAGTTTTGAGAAGTCGGGAAAACTGTTGGCCATCACGCGGCCTCATGGGCTTGCGACGCACGTACCGGCGTCAGGGCGGGGCAGGCGCCGTCGGGGCCGGGTAGGCGCGGCGAGGGCGCGGCGACGGGGGTGACGGTGGGCTTCAGCACATCCACGGGGGCGTCCTTCTCGGGCGGGAAGGCGGTGACGCCGACGATCTTGGGGGCGGGCCGCGCGGCGACCGTCTTGGCGACGCGGGCGGCGATGTCGCCGGAGGTGAGGGCGGAGATCAGGCCACCCCTGGCCTCGATGGCCTGGAAGATGCTCCAGGCGGCGCGGGCGATCTCGTCGGTGAGGGCCTCGGTATAGCCGGAGCCCGCGGCCGGGTCGGCGACGCGGGCCACGTGGGCCTCCTCCATCAGCACGAGCTGGGTGTTGCGGCTCTGGCGGCGCGCGAACTCGGTGGGCAGACCGATGGCGTCGGTGAAATTGCCCAGGACGATAGCGTCGGCCCCGCCCGCGGCGGCGGCGAAGCCGGCGGCGGTGAGGCGGATCATGTTGGTCCAGGCGTCCTGGATGGTGAGCATGCGGCGCGAGGCGCGGACCTCGATGCGGGCGGTGTCCGCTGCGCCAGACGCGCCGGCGATCCGAGCCCAGACCAGGCGCGCGGCGCGCAGCTTGGCGATGGAGAGGAAATAGTCGCTGTCGGCGGCCAGTCCCAGGGTGATGTGGGCGAAGGCGTCGGCGACGCCCAGGCCTGCGCGGACCAGGGCCTTGGCGTAGGCCACGGCGGCGGCCGCGGCGACGGCGACCTCGAGGGCCTCGCCGCCGCCGGCCTCATGCACCACGCGGCCGGAGGCCAGGAATAGCTGGGCCTGCGGATAGGCGCCGGCCAGCCGGATGCCGACGTTGGCGGCGGAGATAAGGTGGGCCTCGATGGGGCCGGGGCTGACGCCGGATTCGGCGAAGGCGCTGAGCGGATCGAGGTTGAAGCGCAGCTTGGCGCCGGGAGACGACTTGGCCAGCGCATTCAGCCAGTCGGCGGTCTGGGGGCCCAGGAAACCGGCGTCCAGGGCGATCGGCGCCATCTCCAGGACCACATCGCGCAGCGCCCGGCTGAGATGGTCGGCGGAGCCGATGGCGACGCCCGCCTGGCCGGTGGGGTCGATGCGAATCACCGCCGAGGCCGCGCCGCCTTCGAGGTCGGCCAGAATCTCGGCGTTGGCGGCGGCGGGATCAGGGTGGGCCGTGAGGGTCCGCACGTCCCAGGGGCGGTCGCGATCGAAGGGACGGGCGGGCAGGGCGGCGGGTCTGATCTCGCCTTGCCGGTAAAGGGGCTCAATGGGCAGGCCCTCGGCGGTGGCCTTCCTCAGGCTGTCGAAGGTCTGGTCCTTGAGGGTCTTGCCGACAAGGGCGCGCCAGTCCTCCTCTGTGGAGGGCTGAAAGTCGGGGTTCAGGACGTTAGTGTCGGACATGGGGGCAGCCATTCGCCGGGTGGGGCAGGGGCGTCAAGACCCACGGTGTCGCGCTTCCCCAACGTCATGTGGTTACAAGGCGTGAAAGTGGTTTGTTGATCGAGGATTCTTGATGGCTCTGCCGCCGCTGCTCCGTGACCGTCTTCGGCTTCCGGTGATCGCCTCGCCACTGTTCATCATCTCGGGGCCAGACCTGGTGATCGCCCAGTGCAGGGCCGGCGTGGTGGGCTCGTTCCCGGCGCTGAACGCCCGGCCGGCGTCGCTGCTGGACGAGTGGCTGCACCGGATCACCGAGGAGCTCGCCGCCTGGGACAAGGCCCACCCAGAGGCGCCGTCGGCGCCGTTCGCGGTCAACCACATCGTGCACCGGACCAACGACCGGCTGGAGCACGACCTTGAGGTCTCGACGAAGTGGAAGGCGCCGATCGTCATCACCTCGCTCGGCGCGCGCGAAGACCTGAACGCCACGGTGCACAGCTATGGCGGCCTGGTGCTGCACGACATCATCGACGACGCCTTCGGCCGCAAGGCGGTCGAGAAGGGCGCCGACGGGCTGGTGGCGGTGGCGGCCGGGGCGGGCGGCCACGCCGGACGGCTGTCGCCCTTCGCCCTGATCCAGGAGTTGCGCACCTGGTTCGACGGCCCCATCGCGCTGTCCGGCGCCATCGCCACGGGCCGCGCGATCCTGGCCGCCCAGGCCATGGGCGCGGACCTGGCCTATATTGGCTCGGCCTTCATCGCCACGCAGGAGGCCAACGCCCGGCAGGAGTACAAGGAGATGATCGTGGCCTCGAAGGCGGCCGACATCGTCTACAGCAACCTGTTCACCGGGGTTCACGGTAACTATCTGCGCGGCTCGATCGTGGCCGCAGGCATGGATCCCGACAACCTGGCGACCTCCGAGGCCAAGATGATGGATTTCGGCTCCGGACCCGGCGGTGAGAAGAAAGCCAAGGCCTGGCGCGACATCTGGGGCAGCGGCCAGGGGATTGGCGCGCTGGACGACATCCCGCCGGCGGGTGAGTTGGTGGCCCGGCTGGCGCGGGAGTATGCGGCGGCCAAGGTGGAGCTTGCGGCCAAAGTTGGCGGGTTCGGCGCCCGCTAACCAATAGGTTCTCAAGGCCCGACTTCAGAATTTCTCGGCGCACAAGCCCATAATTCCGAGTGAGTCAATGGGAATAGGAGGCCTATGTGTCCCCCGCTCAATAGCAAGGGGATCGGGCAATGTTCTCGCGTGCGTCGTTTTCAAAGACAGTCCTGAGTGCGGCCGCCGCCACTCTTCTCTGCAGCGTTTCCACCTTCGCCATCGCCGCGGAGCCTGCCGCCAGCGTGGATGCCGCGGCTGTGAACGCCGCGGCGGCCGAGGCCGACGCCGGATACAGCGTGGGCGAAGTGACCGTCACGGCGCGTCGTCGGGAGGAAACGGTCCAGGACATTCCGATCGCCGTCTCGGTGATTGGCGGCGAGGCGATCGGCAATACCGGCGCCTTCACGGTGGGCCGCCTGCAGCAGCTGGCGCCGACCCTGCAGTACTATTCGTCGAACCCCCGCAACACGACCCTCAACATCCGCGGCCTGGGTGTGCCCTTCGGCCTGACCAGCGACGGCTTCGAACAGGGCGTCGGCGTCTATGTAGACGACGTCTATTATGCCAGGGCCGCCTCGGCGACCTTCGACTTCATGGACGTGGACCGAGTGGAGGTGCTGCGCGGTCCGCAGGGCACGCTTTACGGCAAGAACACCACCGCCGGCGCCGTCAACATTACCACCAATGCGCCTACTTTCGAATTCGAGGGCAATGCGGAAGTCACCGCGGGCAACCTCGGTTTCCGGCAACTGAAGGCGGCGGTGTCCGGCCCGATCACCGACACCTTGGCTGCGCGGCTGGCGTTCTCCTCCACTGGCCGCCGCGGCACGATCTTCAACGTGACGACCAACAACTGGATCAACGAACTGGACAACATCGGCGTCCGCGGACAGCTCCTGTTCAAGCCTAGCGAAAACCTCGACGTCACCATCGCCGGCGATTTCAGCAAGCAGGATCCGGAAGGATACGCCCAGATCTATGTGCGCACTGGCGCGACCCAGCGAGCCCTCAACCGCCAGTATGCCGCCCTTGCGGCGGCGCAGAACTACCGGGTCCCCAGCACTAACGCTTTCGACCGGATCACCGACGTCGACGCCAGCCTCAACTCCGGCAACAAGCTCGGCGGCGCGTCGGCTCGTGTCCGCTGGAACGTCGGCCCGGGCACCCTGACCTCGGTCATCGCCTGGCGTTATTGGGACTGGAAGCCGGAGAACGACCGCGACTTCCTGGGCCTCTCCATCATCTCAAAATCGAACAATCCCTCGCAGCAGGACCAGTACTCTCAGGAACTGCGCTACAACTATTCGTCCGAACGCATCGACGCCGTCGTGGGCGCCTTCGCCTTCAAGCAGCGGGTCGATACCCAGGGCGTCGAGCAGCATGGCCGCAACTCCAGCCGCTGGTCGATCAACCCCTCGAACGCACTCTCAAACGACCCGACGGTCCTCGACGGACTGGTGGCGCGCAACACCCAGTTTCTCAAGGCCACCAGCGCAGCCCTGTTCGGCCAGGTGAGCTGGCAGGTGAGCGATGCGCTCACGGTCCAGCCGGGCGTCCGGCTGAACTACGACAAGAAGGAAGGCTATTACCAACGCAGGGTTTTCGACGGTCAGGGCAACCCGGTGCTGTTCGGCCAGACCGACCCCAGGAAGGTCGCCCAGCGTGACGTGTTCGCGCCGCAGCTCAGCACGCCCTCGGTCAGCGACTGGAATTTCAGCTACGATCTGACGTTGAGCTATGAACTCGCTCCAGACATCCTCACCTATGCGACCTACGCCAAGACGTTCAAAACCGTCGGCCTGAACCAGAACGGCCTGCCGACCGACGCGGCGGGAAATCCCATCCAGGCTACGGGCGTGGTGAAGCCGGAATCGGTCAACCATTTGGAGACCGGCCTCAAGACCCGGTTCTGGGACCGTCGCGCAACCCTGAACCTCTCGGCCTACCGGACCCAGATCAAGGACTTCCAGGTGACCGTGACCAACGGCCAGTTCGGGGTTCTGCGCGGCTATCTGGCCAACGCCGGCCAGGTGCGCACCCAAGGCGTCGAGGTGGACTTCTCCGTCCGGCCGAGCGAGCACCTCAACGCCTACGTGAACGGAGCCTATAACGACGCCAGTTACATCCGTTTCACCGACGCCCCGTGCCCGCCGGAACTCTCAGGCGGGACGACGGTTGGGGCCGGCCAGACCCCTGGCGCGGCCGGCACGCCGGGCGCGCTCAGCCCTGCAAATTGCAACGTCTCAGGCCAGCGTTTGCCCGGGGTCTCGAAATGGTCATTCTCGTACGGCGTGGAAGCTAATCTGCCGACCACGCTGCTTGGTCAGGCGGGGGCGGCCTACGCCGGCTTCGACGGGACCTATCGCTCCACCTTCTCCTCAAACCCGTCGCCCTCGGCCTACACCTGGGTCGACGGCTACGCCCTGGCCAACTTCCGGGTCGGCTTCCGGGCGGAGAACGGGATCAACCTCTACGGTTGGGTCCGTAACGCCTTCGACGAGGAATACTTCGAACAACTCGCCCTGGGCCCAAGCAACACCGGCCTGATCGTCGGACAGCCGGGCGACCAGCGGACCTGGGGCGTGACCTTGCGCGCCAGCTTCTAGCCCTCTCCGGAGAGCCCTGCGCCTTCCGATGGCTCGTGTCACGGCGAGCCTGAGGGGGGCGCAGGTGTTCCCGGGCGCAGAAGACGGCTGGACGCGTTTCGACGACAGGCAACTGGGTCTTTCAGAAATTCTAAAGCTTAATAGCAATAATATCCATTGAACTTATAGGAATAAGAGGCCAGAGAGGCTGTCAATCAATGGAGAGGATGCCCGTGACCATCCTAGTCCCCATGTCCCGACCGCTTGCGGTCGGCGCCTTTGCGTTGCTGCTCTGCGGCGTGTCGACCGGCGCCATGGCCCAGGCCGTGGGCGCCGCCGGCCATGCCACCCCAACCGGCATCAGCCAGGAGCAGCTCCTGGCCCTGACGGCTCGGCTGGATGCGCTGGAGCAGAGGAACAGCGAACTGGAAGCCCAGATCCTCGACCTGAAAGGGCAGGCCGCATCCTCCGACCAGGCCATCCGTGACCAGATGAACGCCACCACCGTCAGCCTGAACAACGGACGGCCGAGCTTCGCCAGCGGCGACGGCCAGTTCACCGCGGCGTTCCGCGGCGTGTTCCAGCTGGATGCGGCAAAGTACGACCAGAGGTCTCCCGGCGCCCTGGCCACGGATTTCCGCCGCGGCTCGGTGGGCGACGCGGCCGAGGCGGACAGGGCGCGGGACCTGAACGACGGGGCCAATTTCCGCCGCGCGCGGATCGGGGTCGAGGGCAAGGCCTTCGGCGACTGGAACTACAACTTCCTCTACGACTTCGGCGGCGCCGGCGTGGAAGAGGCGGGCAAGATCAGCTCAGCCTGGGTCGAATACGCAGGCTTCGCGCCATTTAGCGTTCGGGTCGGGGCCTTCTCTCCGCCCTCGGGGATCGAGGAGGCGACCTCCACCAACGGCTCGCTGTTCCCCGAGCGGGCTTCTCCGTCCGAGGCGGTGCGCGGCATCGCGTCCGGGGACGGGCGCACGGCGGCCGGCCTGTTCGGCAATGGCGAGCGCTGGAACCTCTCGGCGGTGTTCAGCGGCAATATCATCGGGACCCAGACCTTCGACGAGCAGCTGGCGTTTGTGGGCCGTCTCGCCTACGTGCCGCACAAGACCCCGGATTCGGTGGTCCACCTGGGCGTCGACACGGTGATCGTGATCGATCCGGCGGCCACCGGGCCCAATGTGGCGCCCGGCGCCGCCACGCCGCTGCGGCTGCGCGACCGGCCGGAGCTGCGGGTCGATGGCATGCGGCTGGTTGACACCGGCGCCATCGACGCCGAGGGCCTGACCGTCCTGGGGGCGGAGTTCGCGGCCCAGTACAAGGCCTTTTCGGTCCAGGGCGAATATTACCACATCGACGTGAAGCGCCGTGCCAGCGCGCTCTCCAACCCGGACTTCCACGGCTGGTACGTGCAAGGCGCATGGACGCTGACCGGCGAGCCGCGCCGATACAGCATGGCCACGGCCACCTTCGATTCGCCCCGCGGCGAGAAGCCGTTCAGCCTGAAGGAGGGCGGCAAGGGCGTGTGGGAGTTGGCGGCCCGCTACTCCGACCTCGACCTCGACTACTTGGCCGGCGCGGCCGGAACGGCGCCCCTGGCCTCGGCGATCCGCGGCGGCCGGCAGCAGGCCTACACCTTCGGATTGAACTGGTACCCCAACGCAGCGGTTCGTTTCCAGGCCGACTACCAGCACGTGGACATCGACCGGCTGTCGGCCGGCGGCGCAACCTTCGGCGCGGGCGAGCTCACCCCGCCCGCCGGCGCCCAGATCGGCCAGACGCTGAGCATCTGGTCGCTTCGCACCCAGTACGCATTCTGAATCCCCCAACGCAGGAACCCAGGTCATGACCATTCCGAACTTCAGCCGCCGCGGGTTGATCGCCACCGGTGCCGCAGTCGCAGCCACCTCGCTCGTCGGGGGACAGGCCTCCGCCCAAGGCAAAGGCCTGAGCCTCCTGAACGTCAGCTACGACCCGACCCGCGAGCTCTACAAGGAGCTGAACGCGGCGTTCGTGAAGGCCTGGAAGGCGCAGACGAACGAGGACATTTCCGTCAACCAGAGCCACGGCGGCTCCGGCAAGCAGGCCCGCTCGGTGATCGACGGGCTGCAGGCCGACGTTGTCACCCTGGCGCTGGCCGCCGACATCGACGAGATCGCCCTGCGCGGCAAGCTGCTGCCGGCCAACTGGCAGTCGCGCCTGCCCAACAATTCGACGCCCTATACCTCGACGATCGTGTTCCTGGTCCGCAAGGGGAACCCCTGGAAGATCCGCGACTGGCCGGACCTGATCAAGCCGGGCGTCGGCGTCATCACCGCCAACCCGAAGACCTCCGGCGGCGCGCGGTGGGCCTATCTGGCGGCCTGGGCCTATGGCCTGAAGAACGGCGGCCCCGTGGCGGCGCAGGCCTATGTGCAGAAGCTGTTCCGCAACGTGCCGGTTCTGGACACCGGGGCGCGCGGTTCGACCACCACCTTCGCCCAGCGCAAGATCGGCGACGTGCTGCTGTCGTGGGAGAACGAGGCCCAGCTGACCATCGAGGAATTCGGGCCCGACTTCGACGTGATCTATCCGTCGATCTCGATTCTGGCCGAGCCGCCGGTGGCGCTGATCGACAAGAACGTGGACCGGCACAAGACGCGGCGACAGGCGACCGGATATCTTAATTTCCTCTACAGCCCTTTGGCCCAGGATATCATCGGCAAGCACCACTTCCGGCCGCGTAACGCCCAGGCGCTCGCCAAGTACGGCTCCAGCTTCAAGAAGGTCCCGCTCGTGACCATCGACGACACCTTCGGGGGCTGGAAGAAGGCGCAGGCCACCCATTTCGCCGATGGCGGCGTGTTCGACAGGATCTACCGGCCCTGATGAGCGAACGGATCATCCTTCCCAATCCGATCATCCGGCCGCCGGCTCGGAAGCTCCCGTTCTCCAAGTGGCGGGAGCGATCGATCCTGCCTGGCTTCGGCCTGTCGCTGGGGATCACGGTCACCTATCTCTGCCTGATCGTGCTGCTGCCGCTGGCTGCGCTCGCGCTCAGGCCCTGGGAACTTGGGCTCGTCGGCATCTGGGAGGCGCTGACGGCGGACCGGGTGGCCGCCGCGCTCAAGCTCAGCTTCGGACTGTCGGCGCTCGCGGCCCTTCTCAATGCGCCGCTGGGCCTGCTGATCGCCTGGACGCTGACCCGCTACAGCTTTCCGGGGCGGCGGCTGCTGGACGCGCTGGTGGACCTGCCGTTCGCCCTGCCGACGGCGGTGGCCGGGATCGCGCTGACGGCGATCTACGCCCCCAACGGCCCGCTGGGGATGCTGGCCGCGAAGATCGGGCTCAAGACCGCCTATTCGCCGCTGGGCATCTTCATCGCCCTGGTGTTCATCGGCCTGCCGTTCGTGGTGCGCGCCGTCCAGCCGGTGCTGGAGGACATCGACCACGAGGTCGAGGAGGCGGCCCAGACCCTGGGCGCCACCGACTTCCAGCGGGCCCTGTTCGTCATCCTGCCGGCGGTCGGCCCGGCGCTCATCAGCGGGGTCAGCCTGGCCTTCGCGCGCGCGGTGGGAGAGTACGGCTCGGTGGTGTTCATCGCCGGCAACATGCCGCTGAAGACCGAGATCGCGCCGCTGCTGATCGTCATCAAGCTGGAGCAGTACGACTACGCCGGGGCCGCGGCCGTCGGCATGGCCATGGTGCTGATCTCCTTCGGCGCCCTGGTGGTGATCAACGCCGCCCAGATCCTCCTGGCCAGAAGGGGGCGCAAATGAGTTCCTCTTCCTCCGTCCGGCTGCCGGGCCTGGCGCCGCTGTTCGTGGCGGCTTCGGTGCTGGTCATGGGCGTGCTGGTCGTCCTGCCGCTGATCACGGTCTTCCACGACGCCTTCTCCAAGGGCCTGGGGGTCTTCCTGGAGAAGGTCACTGAGCCGGACGCGGTGGCGGCCATCAAGCTGACATTGCTGGTGGCGGCCATCTCCGTGCCGCTGAACGCGGTGTTCGGGGTCGCCGCCGCCTGGGCGATCACCAAGTTCGAATTCAGGGGAAAGACGGCGCTGCTGACGCTGATCGACCTGCCGTTCTCGATGTCTCCGGTGGTCTCGGGCCTGGTCTGGGTGCTCCTGTTCGGCGCCCATGGCTGGTTCGGCGAGTACCTGCTGGAACACGACATCAAGATCATCTTCGCCACCACAGGCCTGGTGCTGGCGACCATGCTGGTGACCTTCCCCTTTGTCGCCCGCGAGTTGATCCCGCTGATGCAGGAGCAGGGCTGGGATGAGGAGGCCGCGGCGCTGACGCTGGGCGCGGGCGGGGCGACCACCTTCTGGAGGATCACCCTGCCGAACATCAAGTGGGCGCTGCTCTACGGCGTGCTGCTGTGCAACGCCCGGGCGATGGGTGAGTTCGGGGCGGTCTCGGTGGTC
>CANJKG010000077.1 GCA_947474775.1 Caulobacteraceae bacterium
ATCGTCCTCCACATAATCGTTCATCAGGAAGCCGACCGAGCCGCGGTTCATCCCGTAGATCAGCTTGCCGGTGTCCATATGGCGATGGAGCGTCTCCAGCATGAAGCCGTCGCCGCCCAGGGCCACGACCACCTGGGCCTCGTCCTCCGGCGTCTGGCCGTAGCGCGCGGCGAGCCGGTCACGGGCCTCCTCCGCTTCGGGGCGATCACTGGCGCAGAAGGCCAGGCGCGTCGGACGGAATTCGGCTTTGGACATGGGGCTAAGAGAGCCAAGCCGCGCGGCTTGTCAAACGGCTCGTCGGGTGACGCTGGCGGCCTGGCGGAACGCCTCCGCGGCGACTTGTGGGGTGACCGGATCAAAAGCGCTGGCGGCCCGCTTGGCGCCTTCCGCGCCGCCCGCCGGACGGCCGCCGTTCAGCAGGCGGACCAGCTGCAGGATGGTGGGGAAGACGCTGCGGTCGATGCCCACCGCCGAGCAGGCCAGCGCCAGCAGCTCCGGCCGATCGCTGTCGATGGCCCGCTGGATATGGTCGGGCTCGAAGCGGCCCAGCTCGGCCAGGGCGGTGATGAACAGCGACAGACGCTGCTCGCGAAGGGCGCGGATCAGGTAGCCTGGCCGCAACTGGCCGGCGGCGTGCAGCTTGTCGATGAGCTTTCGCTCCATGTCATGTCGCTGGACGCCGCTGCTGACCGCCATGACCCCGTTGTCCATGGTGGCCGAGGCGTGGGCCTCCTTGGTGCTCTCGGCGATCGCCTTGTCGAGGGCGGCCGTGTCCAGGCGGAATCGTTCGGTCAGCCCCTGGCGCAGGGCCTGGCTGACCAGGGTATAAAGCTGTTCGGCGAGCGCGCTGGTCAGCTTGGGGTGGCGGGCCAGCGGCGACTTCAACGCATTGACGTGGTGGGCGGCCTCCACCAGCCGCTGCATGTGGGTCTCGTTGAGGTCGCACTCGCGGTTGCCCGCCAGCGCGCCCAGAACCCGGGGCTCGCCCTGGTCCAGGATGGCGTCGATCACCGGCTCGCCGAGCTGGGGCCGGCGCGCGACCTCGATCTTGTGCTCGATGGTGGCTTCGACCAGCAGGCGCAGGAGATCATGGTCCTGAAGCACGGGGCTGCGGGCGATGATCGGGCGGGCGATCTCGATCTCGTCGAGGGCCAGGACGTTGATCAGGGCGGACGGCGCCCATTCGGCGGTAGACAGCTTGTCGGCCAGCCGGCGGCGGATATCGCGCTCGGCCTCCACCACCAGGCTCATGAAGATGGTGCCCAGCAGCCCCTGGATGGGCGCGGACGTCATGACCTCGTCAGCGTCACGGCTGTCGCAGAGGTCCACCATACCCAGGAGGAGGCGTTCCCGATCCGCCGGCTCCCGGCTCCTGGCGAGGTCCAGCAGGCTTTCGCTGCTTGCGGCGAGGCTCAAGCCAACCCCCAAATTCAATCTTGCCTAGTCGCTACCTTCCCCGAATGTGGCGGCTCGAAGTGAAGACAAGCTTAAGTGCGAGACCATCGCCCCGGCTGGAGGATATATGAGCCCACCACTGATCCTTGCAATTGACCAGGGCACAACCAGCACGCGCGCCATACTGTTCGATGGCAATGGCTGCGCCCTCGCCGAGGCGGGACGTCCGCTGGAGCAGTTCTACCCCGCCGACGGCTGGGTAGAGCATGACGCCGAGGCCATCTTCACCGCCAGCGTGGAGGTGCTCCGCGAGGCCGTGGACAAGGTGGGCCGGGGCCTGGACGAGATCGCCGCCATAGGCATCACCAACCAGCGCGAGACGGTGCTGATCTGGGAAAAGGAGACGGGGCGGCCGATCCACCGGGCCGTGGTCTGGCAGGACCGCCGCACCGCCGCCGCCTGCGACCGCCTGCGCGCCGAGGGGCATGAGGCGCGGGTGACCGAGATCACCGGCCTGCTGCTGGACCCCTACTTCTCCGGGACCAAGATCGCTTGGCTGCTGGACGAGATAGAGGGCGCCCGGGCCGCCGCCGAGCGGGGTGAGCTGCTGGCCGGCACCATCGATACGTGGCTGATCTGGAAGCTCACCGGCGGCCGCGTCCACGCCACAGACGCCACCAACGCCTCGCGGACCCTGCTGTTCGACCTCAGGGCGCAGGCCTGGTCCCTGGAGATGCTGGAGCTGCTGCGCG
Organism: Caulobacteraceae bacterium; assembly: GCA_947474775.1. Lineage (GTDB taxonomy): Bacteria > Pseudomonadota > Alphaproteobacteria > Caulobacterales > Caulobacteraceae > Phenylobacterium. Next base: position 2,148 of record CANJKG010000077.1, read on the forward strand.
TTCCCGCCGCCCTGCTGCCGGAGGTTCGCGACTGCGCGGGGAACTATGGCGAGACCGACCCTGACCTGACCGGTCGAGCCATCCCGATCCGTGGTGTCGCCGGCGACCAGCAGGCGGCGCTGATGGGGCAGGGCTGCGTCCGCCCGGGCGAGATGAAGGCCACCTATGGTACGGGCTGCTTCATGCTGGTGAACACTGGCGAGACGGCGCCGCTCTCGGGGGCGCGCCTGCTGACCACCGTGGCCGCGCGCGTGGGCGGACGGACCACCTATGCGCTGGAGGGGGCGATCTTCATCGCCGGAGCGGCGATCCAGTGGCTGGCGGAAGGCCTCGGCGTGGAGGGTGGACCGCAGGGCGCCGAGCAGCTGGCCTCCAGCGCGCGGTCCGGCCATGGCGTGGTGCTGGTTCCCGCCTTCACCGGGCTGGGGGCGCCCTGGTGGGACGCCGCGGCGCGCGGGGCGATCTTCGGCCTGACCCGGGACGCCGGCCGCGCGGAGATCGCCGAGGCGGCCTTCGACGCCTGCGCCCTGCAGACCCGCGACCTGATCAAGGCCATGCGGGCGGATGCGCCGGACGCCTTCGCCGGGGAGGTGGAGCTGCGGATCGACGGCGGAATGTCGAAGAGCCCCTGGTTTTCCCAACGCCTAGCGGACCTCACCGGCGTGGGCGTCGCCCGGGCGACCTATCGGGAGACCACCGCGCTCGGCGCGGCGCTGTTCGCGGGGATCGGCGCCGGCCTCTACCGCGATATGGCGGCGGCTGCGGAATCCCGGCCTCCCACAGAGGCCTTCGCGCCGGCCTTGGACGTGGACCGCCGGGAGCAGGCCTACGCCAGGTGGCTCGACGCGGTGGGGCGCGTGCGCGCTTCGACTTGACGCTGAGCCAGCGCGAGACGACGTTCCGGCCCGTACCAGGAGGATGCGCCATGGCCGACGGATCGAGCGCCGCGATTTCGCTGAAGGACAAGGTCAGCGCCGAGGAATGGGCCGCACGGGTGGAACTCGCGGCCCTCTACCGCCTCGTGGCGCTGCAGGGCTGGGACGACCTCATCTACACCCATATCTCCGCGCGAGTTCCGGGGCCTGAGCACCACTTCCTGATCAATCCCTACGGCATGCATTTCGACGAGATCACCGCTTCGTCGCTGGTGAAGATCGATCTCGATGGCAAGGTGCTGCAGGAAACGCCCTATTTCGTGAACGCCGCCGGCTTCACCATCCATTCGGCGATCCACGCGGCGCGCCAGGACGCCCTGTTCGTGATGCACCTGCATACCGACCAGGGCGTGGCCGTGGCCGCCCAGAAGGAAGGCCTGTTGCCGATCTCGCAGCACGCGCTCATCGTGCGGTGTTCGCTGGCCTATCACGACTATGAGGGCATCGCGCTGAACCTGGACGAACGCCAGCGCATCGTCGCCGACCTGGGCGACAAGAAACTGATGTTGCTGCGCAATCATGGGACCCTGGCGGTCGGCTCGACCGCCGGCGACTGCTGGGTGGGGATGTTCTATCTGGAACGGGCCTGCATGCAGCAGGTGCTCGCCCTGAGCGCCGGCCGCGAGAACGTCCTTATCGCCCCCGAGGCCGCCCAGGCCGAGGTCCGCCTGCAGATGCAACGCGGGATGGGCGCGAAACTCGCCTGGCCGGGATGCCTGCGCCGCCTGGACCGGCAATCCCCAGGTTACGACGCCTAGTCGACAGTCAAATTCGCTGCTGTTTCAACAGCGAAATGAGGCGCCATAGTTCTGAGACGGGTCATGGTGTAAGGCTCGGCGCTTGAGTTGCGGCGCCGGATCGTCCGCCAGTTCCATGGAGTTCCCGCCCGTTGCGACGCCATTTCTTCCTGATCGGCGCCCTGGTCGTGCTGGTGGTCATGCTCGTGGCTGGCGGTCTCAAGTTCGCTGTGGGCGCGGCGGGCAAGGGTGACGCAGGCGGCGGGCCGCCAGCGGCAGGCGTAGCCAAGCGCGGTCCGGGCGGGCGTGGGGCGCCGCCTCCAGTCTCCGTCGTCACGGCCCAGCCGCGCGCGTTCATGGACACGATCGAAGTGCTGGGCGTGGCCAAGGGGATCCAGTCGGTGACTCTCACCGCGGCCACCACCCAACTTGTCCAGCGCGTGCGTTTCAGCGACGGACAGCAGGTGCCGCGCGGCGCGGTGCTGGTCGAGCTCAAGGACACCGAGCAGGACGCTGGCCTTGCCCAGGCCGAGGCGCGGCAGATCCAGGCCCGGCGGGCGTTCGAACGTTACCGGACGCTGGGCGAAAAGGGCTTCGCCTCCAAGGCGGCCACCGACCAGTACGAGGCGGCCTGGCTAAGCGCCCAGGCCGATGTGGCTGCGGCCCGAGCCCGCCAGAACGACCGCCTGATCCGGGCCCCGTTCTCGGGTGTGGTGGGGATATCCGACATCGCGCCCGGCGCCCTGGTCAATCCCGGCGCGCCCATCGTCACCCTCGACGACCTCAGCACAGTGCGTGTCGATTTCCAGGTGCCCGAGCGCTACCTGGCGCAGCTGAGCGAAGGTCAGCGGATCACCGCGGCCGTGGACGCCTATTCGGGCGAGGTCATCGAGGGCCGGATCGCCAAGCTGGACACCCGGGTCGACGAGCGGACCCGCGCCATCACCGCGCGGGCGGTTTTCCCCAACCCGGCGCGCCGGCTGAAGCCCGGCATGATGGTCCGCGTGGGCGTTTCGCGCGGCGAGCGCCAGGGGCTCGCCCTGCCTGAATCCTCCGTCTCGGTGCAGGGGGATGCGGCGTTCGTCTTCGTCCTCAAGCGCCAGGGCGAGCGGACGGTCACCGAGCAGCGTCCGGTGGTCACCGGCATCCGCCAGCAGGGCTTCGTCGAGATCAGCGACGGGCTGCAGGCCGGCGAGCGGGTGGTGGCCGATGGTCTCCACAAGATCCAGCCGGGCCAGGCGGTCCGACCGCAGAACGGCCCCGCCAAGCAGGCCGCGGGCGTTCCCGCCGCGACAGGGACACGATCCGGCGCATGATGCTGTCGGACATTTCCGTTCGCCGGCCGGTCTTCGCCGCCGTCGCGGCGATCATCCTCTGCGTGGTCGGCCTGGCGGCCTACACCACCCTTCCGGTGCGCGAACTGCCCAGTGTGGATCCACCGATCATCTCGATCGGCACCAACTACCGCGGCGCGTCGGCGGAGGTGGTGGAAGAGCGGATCACCGAGCTGATCGAGCGTCAGGTGGCCGCCATCCAGGGCATCGACCGGGTGAACTCCAGTTCCCGGGACGGGCAGTCGCGGATCAACATCTCCTTCACCCTCGACCGCAACCTGGACGACGCCGCCAACGACGTCCGCGACGCGGTAAGCCGGGTCGCCAACCAGCTGCCGCAGCAGGCCGACGCGCCGCAGATCGCCAAGGCGACCGCCGACGGCCAGCCGATCATGTTCCTGAGGTTCACGTCCTCGACCCTTAACCGGCTGCAGCTGTCCGACTACGCCAACCGCTACCTGGTGGAGCGCCTGTCGACGATCCCGGGGGTGGCGCAGGTGGGCGTCGGCGGGGCCCAATTCTATTCCATGCGGATCTGGCTGGATCCGAGCGCCATGGCGGCGCGCGGCCTGACCGTGGATGACGTCGAGAACGCCCTGAACAGCCAGAACCTCGAGCTGCCCGCGGGCGCCCTGGAGGCGCCGACCAAGGATTTCACCATCCGCGTGGCGCGAAGCTATGCGAGGCCGGAGGATTTCGCGCGCCTGCCCGTGGTTCCGGCGCGGTCCCCGTCGATGGCCGCCACCTCCGCCGCGCTCGGCGGCTCCTCCGCCCAGGCGGGCGCCGCGGCGGGCGTCACAGAGAACATCGAGACCTCCGCGTCATCGACGGACTACATCACCAGGCTCGGTGACATCGCGCGGATCGAGGAAGCGCCGGACGAGCGGCGGAGGGTTTTCCGGACCAACGGGATCGACCAGATCGGCATGCCGATCATGCGCCAGTCGCAGGCCAACGACCTGGAGAGTTCCCAAGGGGTCCGCAAGGCCGTGACGGAGATCAATCCCGGCCTGCCGAATGTCGCCCAACTGGAGATACTCAGCGACTTCACCAGCTTCACCAGCGAGGCGATCCACGAGGTCTGGATCAACATGGGCCTGGCGCTGGCCATGGTGGCCCTGGTGAACTTCCTGTTCCTCGGCACCTTGCGGGCCGCCATTATCCCCACGGTGGTGGCGCCGATCTGCATCCTGTCGACGTTCATCGTGCTGGCGCCGCTCGGCTTCTCAATCAACCTCCTGACCCTGCTGGCGCTGGTGCTGGCGATCGGCCTGGTTGTCGACGACGCTATCGTGGTGGTGGAGAACATCCAGCGCCGCATCGATGAGGGCGAGCCCCCGGTGGTGGCCGCCGAGCGCGGAGCCCGGCAGGTGTTCTTCGCCGTGGTGGCGACGACCGTGGTGTTGGTCTCGGTGTTCGCCCCCCTGATGTTCATGCCGGGCTACATTGGCAGGCTATTCGTCGAGCTGGCGGTGGCGATCGCCTCGGCGGTGGCCTTCTCGGCGCTGCTGGCGCTGAGCCTGTCGCCCATGCTGGCTTCCAAGCTGCTGCGGCCGGCGACGACGCAGGGAAGGGTGGCGACATGGGTCGGCGGGTTCATGGATCGGCTGCGGCTGTCCTACCACGCCTCCTTGAGCGCCCTGCTTGGCCGCCGTTCGACGGCGATCGCGGCCGGCGCCATGGTGACCCTCCTGGCGCTGGGGGCCGTGGCGGTCTTCAGCGTCCTCCCGCGGGAGCTGACGCCGGAAGAGGACCGGCGGCGGTTGCAGGTCAACTACCAGGGCCCTGAGGGCGCGGGCTTCGACTACATGGTCCATTACCGCCTGCAGATCGAGAAGGTCCTCAAGCGCTACGTCGACGAGGGCCTCCTGGAGCGCTGGACCCTGGGGCAGCCCGGCTTCGGCGGTGGGCAGTTCAACACCGGTTTCGGCAACCTGCCGCTGGCTGTGGACGCCAAGATCACCTCGGCGGAGCTCGCCGCCAGGCTGAACAAGGATCTGTCGTCGGTCACCGGTGTGCGGATCAACGTCACCTCGACGGGGGGGCTGCAGCGCGGCGGCGGCCGGGGCGGCGGCGGTGGCGCGGGGGGTGTGGAGCTCATCGCCGTCGGAGACGACTATGCCGAGCTGGAGCGCTGGCTGCAGCCGATACTTGAAGCCGCGCAGGACAACCCCGGCCTCACCCGGGCGCGCCTTGACTACGAGCCGACCAGTCCGCGGGTGATGGTCGAGATCGACCACGAGAAGGCGGCTACCCTGGGTGTCTCGGCGCAGTCGGTGGGCCGTGCGCTGGAGACCATGTTCGGCTCCCGCCGGGTCACCACGTACATCCGGGCCGGCCAGGAATACGACGTGCTGCTGCAGACCGATCGGGCGAGCCGGCAGACCGAGCAGGACATCAGCAGGCTGCAGGTCCGCACCGCCTCCGGACAGCTCACCCCGCTGTCGGCGGTGGTGGACACCCGGGTCCGCGGCGACACGCCCGACCGAAGTCGGGTGGACCGGCTGCGCTCGGTGAGCATCCGCACCGAGCTCAATCCCGGCTACACCATGGGCGAGGCGCTGGATTTCCTCAAAGCGGAGATCGCCAGGCAGCCGGTCAAGATGACGGTGAAATGGGGCGGCGGCGCCCGCGACTACCTCGAGGCCTCGGGCGCGATTGGTCTGGCGTTCGGCATGGCCCTGCTGCTGGTGTTCCTGGTTCTGGCGGCCCAGTTCGAGAGCTGGATACACCCGGCGGTGATCATGCTGACGGTGCCCGTGGCGGCGCTGGGCGGCCTGTTCGGCCTGCTGATCTCGGGCTCGACGATCAACACCTACAGCCAGATCGGCCTGATCATCCTGGTGGGCATCGCCGCCAAGAACGGCATCCTGATCGTGGAGTTCGCCAACCAGATGCGCGACCGGGGCCTGTCGGTGCGCGACGCGGTGATCGAGGCGTCCTCCCTGCGGCTGCGCCCGATCGTGATGACCTCGATCTCGGCGGCGGCGGGCGCCCTGCCGCTGATCTTCTGGGGCGGCGCCGGCGGCGAGGCCCGCAAGACCATCGGCGTGGTGATCTTCTTCGGCGCGATCTTCGCCACCCTGGTCACCCTGTTCATCGTGCCGATCTTCTACAACCTGCTGGCGGGCTTCACGAAGTCGCCGGAGACCACCGCCCGCGCCATCGAGGCCTACGAGGCTGAGGAGCACCACGTACGCCTGCCGAAGGCCGCGGAATAGGAAAACGGCCCCCCCTCGGAAGAGGGGAGGCCGAATGCCTCCTGTTGTGGTCCGGCGAGAAGGGGGTGGTCGCGCCGATCCCATCCGCCAAGCAGGTCGGATGAATGCAGGAGTGTCGATCCGGACAGATGCATGACAGACCGACAAGGCACGATGGGTGACACATCGTCACACGTCAAGGTTGTTGCAATGCGCCGCCGCCACAACTCACGCTAGCGGCTGGTCTCGACCTTCAGATAGGCCACCAGATCGATCCGGGCCTTGGCGTCCTTCAATCCCACGAAGGTCATCTTGGCGCCCTTCACCAGGGCGTGGGGATCGGCGACCCAGGCGTCCAGTGTGGCCGCGTCCCAGGTCAGGCCCGAGGCCTTGAGCGCATCCGAATACTTGTACTCCGCCAGGGTCCCCGCTTTGCGGCCGAAGACGTTGTGCAGGTTCGGGCCGGTTATCGAGGGTCCGCCCGGCGCGGTGGTGTGGCACGAGCGGCAGAGCAGGAATTTGGTCTCACCCACCGCCACGTCGCCGGCGTTGTAGGGCGCCGGCAACTCGGCCAGCAGCGCCGCCTTCTGGGCAGCTGTGAGTTCGGCCGGGGCCGGGGCCGGCGCGGCGCTCTTTTGGGCCTCGCCGCACGCAGACAGGGCGACGCAGGCCGCGCCCGTAATGATCAGAAGCCCCAGTCTGCACATGTGTGTGACTCACATCCCCGCGAACTAGGCCGACCCTAGCGTCAGCGAAAGGCGATGCAAGCCGGCTAGCGGAGCTTGCGCCGCTGGCGGTGGATGGTCTCGTCGAGGGTCTGCAGGAAGCGCGAGCGGTCGGCCGCCGCAAAGGCCTTCGGCCCGCCGGTGATCTCGCCGGTGGAACGGATGTGCTCCATGATCGCCCGTTGCGCCAGCGCAGAGCCGATGGAGTCCGGCGTGAACGGCCGGCCGTTGGGCGCCACCGCCGCGCCGCCGGCCTTCAGCACTCGGTCCGCCAGCGGGATGTCGTTGGTCACCACGATGTCGCCCGGCTCAGTGCGTTCGGCGATCCAGTCGTCGGCCACGTCGGGACCGGCGTCGACGATCATCCGCTCGATCATCGGTGAGGCCGGGATCTGGATGAAGCTGTTGGACACCACAAAGGTCCTGAGGCCATAGCGGGCGGCCACCTTGTAGACCTCGTCCTTCACCGGACAGGCGTCGGCGTCGATGAAGATGCGCATGGACTCGCGATGCCATGGTGCGGCCCGGCCGACAAGCGGCGGAGCACTATGAACGCCCGCACGGGACCGGCTTGCCCGCGCGGTCCATTTGCACGGTAGCTCCGCTGGGGAACTGCAGATAGGGCACCCCCTCGAAGCAGGTCTTCACCACCCCCGTGTACTCGGCGACACCGCGATTGACGTAGCCGCACCCGCCCAGACCCAAGGCAAGGACGGCGGCGGCGATGACCCCGGTTGGACGACGTAGCGCGGCCATATGAATCTCCATGGGCTTTATAAGCACCTAGTCCGGGTCGAAAGCCCTGGTTCCATCGGGGTGGTTGACCGGCCTCCTGGTCTTGGCTTCCTGCCGCCGTCGTGGCATCGAGCGGCGCGAACGATCGCCGGATTAGCTCAGCTGGTAGAGCAGCGGTTTTGTAAACCGAAGGTCGGGGGTTCGAGCCCCTCATCCGGCACCATCTCATGAGGCGTTCCGGCCCCATTCTCCGGTGGCTTCGTGACATCCCGGCGCGAGCCTGCCAGACTTCCGGAAAAGCCACCGGAGGACACCATGACCACCCAGACGCTCGCACCCGAGAGGCCCCAGGCCGTCGCTTCGGACATCAAAGTGTACTGGAAGCCGGGCTGTTCCAACTGCATCCGCCTGAAGGAGTACGTCACCAAGCGTGGCTTCACCTTCGAGGCCGTCGACCTGATGCAGCAGCCCGAACGCATGTCGGAGCTTGAGGCCCTCGGCATACGCGGAATCCCGGTGATCACCCGCGGTGACAAGGCCGCCTACGGCCTCGACCTTGACCAAGTGGACGCCGTGCTGGGCGTCACCTCGGACACCTCTGGGACGCCGTCGCCTCAGGAACTGGTGAAGCGGATGATCGCGGTCACCGAGGCGGCCATGCGGTTCGGCCGCCAACTGCCGGAGCCGCGTTACAACGACCCGCTGCCGGGCCGGGCGGAGCGCAGCTACCTGGGGCTGGTCAACCACGTGGTGGCGCACCTCAGCCGCTTCGTGGCGGTGGTGGACGGCCGGGGCTGGGACTTCACCGACGTGAAGGTCTATTCCATCGCCGGGGACCAGCCACAGAACAAGGACCCGCTGGACCCCGCCATCACCTATGAGGACATCCGCAAGCGGGCCGAGGGGCTGTTGGTGAAGGCCCAGGCGTGGCTAGACCTGGGCGGCGACCCCGAAGACCCGGTGGAGATGTTCTACGGCCCGCAGACCGTGCGCCAGATCATCGAGAGCAACTGCTACTCCGTGGTCCAGCACACCCGCCAGCTTCAGGCGGTGATCACCTTCCTGGGGTTCGAGCCGGACGGGCCGATCGGGGATAAGGAATACGTCGGTCTGCGTCTGCCAAAGGCCCTGTGGGACGAGGTGGAGTAGGGCGATTCCTGAGGGTGTGAGCAGGGATTCCATCCCGCGAGTAGGCTCGAGAACGTCTGGCGGGCAGGCCTTTTTTCCTTGGTCTGGCCGGAAATCTTCCGTAAGCACCGTGGCAATCAGGAGTGATTGGTATGAACATCCAGGTCCTCTCACCGTTCACGAACGTCCACACCCCCATCAAGCCGATGGCGCCGCGGCCAGCGTCGCTGGAGGGCTTGCGCCCGGGTATCATCGAGAACTCCAAGCCCAACGCCCAGCTCCTCATGGAGACCTGGATCGAGGAGTTGCGCGATCATGCCGCCCTGGGCGAGCTCTCCCTGGGCCACAAGTCGGTGAACCTGCCCCCCTCGAAGGAACTACTGGAGCAGATGAAGGCCAACGCCGATTTCGTGATCATCGGCACCGGCGACTGCGGATCCTGCCTGGCCTGGACCGTGCGCACGGCGGTGATGCTCGAGGAGCTCGGCATCCCCACTGTCTGCGCCGGCAGCCACGTCTTCGAGGAGCAGTTCAAGCTGGAGGCGGCCCACTCGGGCATGCCCAACCTGAAGTTCGTCTTCGTCCAGCATCCCCTGGGCGGGGTGAAGCCTGACGGCGTGCGCGCCAAGGCCACGGCGGCGTTCCCGACCGTGCTCGCGGCGCTGCAAACTGCGAAGGCCGCTTGATGAACGAGACGATCCAGGTCCGTCCGGCTGAGGCGGTCGAGCTTCCCGAAGATCCGCTCGCTTTCTCCATCGAGGCCTACAAGCGCGGCTGGACCGACGGCCTGCCGGTGATCCCGCCGACGCCCGAGCGGGTCTCGGCCATGCTCGCCGCCGGCGGACGCGACCGGGAGGAATCCCTGGGGGTTCTGGCCCCGCGCAGCGGGGTCGCCAGCGTCGAGGTGGTGGCCGTCAACGCCGTGCTGGCCGGCTGCGATCCGCAGCACTTCCAGGTGCTTCTGGCCGCCGTCGAGGCGGTCGCCAGGCCCGAGTTCAACCTGGCCGGCGTCAACGCCACCACCCATCCGGTGGCGCAGCTCATCCTGGCCAGCGGTCCGGCCGCCCGGGCGGCGGGAATCCATGCTGGCTCCGGCGTGTTCGGCCCTGGCCACCGCGCCAACATGTGCATCGGCCGCGCGCTTCGGCTGGTGCAGTATTCGGTGGCTGGCGCCAGGCCCGGCGCCGGTGACATGGCCACCTTCGGCTCGCCGGCCAAGATCGCCTTCTGCGCCGCCGAGCGGGAGGATGCGTCCCCATGGGAACCCTACCACGTCGACCGCGGCCTCGATCCCGACGACTTCGCCGTGACGGTGTTCCCGGGCGAGGCCCCGGGCAACATCCAAGACCATGCTTCGACCAACGCCGAGGGCGTACTTTCCACCATCGCCGGGGCCATGGCCCATACCGGCAACAATAACATCCTCTATCCGCACAAAGGTCGCCCGGTCCTGGCGGTCGGCGTCGAGCACGCCCAGACCATCGCCTCCAGCGGATACACCCGGCTGGACGCCCAGAAGTTCCTGGTGGAGAAGGCCTATGTCCACCGGGACCGGCTGGGCGCCGAGTTCCAGGCGTCCATCAAGCCGCTGCGCAAGGATCTGCCGGAGCTGATGCCGATGGTGCACCGGCCGGAACAGATCCAGGTGTTCGTCACCGGCGGTCCCGGAAAGCACTCCATGTTCATTTCGACCTTCCCGAGTTCGGTCGAAACCACCGTCTCCTGGACGCCGAAGGGCCGCTGATCGATGGACTATGTGATCGACACCCACATCCACCTGTCGGCCGACCCAGGTGATCGCAAGTACCCCCGGGCCGAGAAGCCCCCCTTCGAGACCAGCGACTACGTCAACACCGCCGAGACCCATCTG
>CANJKG010000078.1 GCA_947474775.1 Caulobacteraceae bacterium
CGGGGGTGAACGCCATCAACCTGCGCAACCTGGGGGTCAACCGCACCCTGGTGCTGGTGGACGGTCAACGCTCGGTGGCCTCCAGCGCCGGCGGCGTGGTGGACATCAACACCATTCCCCAGGGATTGGTGGAACGGGTGGATATCGTCACCGGCGGCGCCTCCGCCGCCTATGGCTCCGACGCCGTGGGCGGGGTGATCAACTTCATCCTCAACAAGAAGTTCGAAGGCGTGAAGGTGAAGGCCGAATACGGCGAGACCACCTATGGCGACGGGATCAACTACAAGTATGGCCTGACGGGCGGTCACACCTTCATGGACGGTAAGCTGCACGTCATGGGGAACGCCGAATATTCGCGCACGGAAGGCATTCATGACGTGCCGCGCGATTGGAACAACCGCGGCTACTTCAACATCAAGAACCCGGCCTACACCGCCACCAACGGCCAGCCTGAGAACTTCGTCAGCGAAGGGATCGGCCCGGCGCAGCTGTCACCCGGCGGCCTGATCACGGCCGGTCCGCTCCGGGGCACCTTCTTCGGCCCGGTCAGCTCGACCACGGGGCAGGCGACCACCGGCTAGCTGGCTTTCGGTCGGGACAAGGGCCAGTGGATGATCGGCGGCGACTGGCGCTACACCGGCCAGGACTATTTCGGCTCCGAATCCCTGCTGCCGGGAGAGATCCGCTGGGGTCTGTTCGGCCGCGCCGACTATGATCTCACCGACAACGTCACCCTGTTCGCCCAGGGGTCGTACAACAAGGCCAGCAACCTCAACTACTACATCAAGACCACCAACATCGCGAACGTGAACATCCGCACGGACAACGCCTTCATCCCGGCGTCCATCCGCCCGCAGATCCTGGCGGCCTATCCGGGCGCCACGGCCACCTTCCAGATGGGCACCACCAACAACGACTGGCCGGTGGGCGGCGCCGACAACGACCGCGAGGTTCTCCGCTTCGTGGGCGGCGCCAATGGCAAGCTCGACGTCATGGACAAGCTGTGGAGCTGGGACTTCTACGTCCAGCGCGGGCAGACCAAGACCCACGAGATGCTGATCAACACCTACGCGACCGGTCGCCTGACCCTGGCGCAGGATGCGGTGTTCGCCCCGGCCGGCAACGCCGCCGGCATCGCCGCGGGCACCATCGTCTGCCGCTCGTCGCTCAGCGGCGCGGGCATCGGCAACGGCTGCGTGCCGATCAACCGCCTGGGCATCGGCGTCGCCAGCCCGGCGGCGCTGAAGTACATCTTCTACGACAACCCCTATCGGAACCAGAAGCTCACCGAGACGGTGGCTTCGCTGAGCTTCTCCGGCTCGCCCTTCGAGGCGCCAGCCGGCGAGGTGTCGCTGGCCTTCGGCGGCGAATGGCGAAAGGAAGCCATCACGGGTTACGTGCCGCCGGAATTCGGGCCCGCCGGCACGGTGATCCCGGGCGGCGCCGCCGCCTGCAAGGCCACCGACGGCCTGCTTATCGCCGGCTGCGTCTCCGCGGGCTGGCTGTACGGCAACTACGTGGCCAACATCGGCTCCTACACGGTGAGCGAAGGCTTCGCCGAAGTGGACGTGCCGATCATCGAGGGCCTGAACGTCAACGCGGCGGGGCGTTTCACCCACTATTCCACCTCAGGCAACGTGCAGACGTGGAAGGTCGGCGCCACCTACCAGGTGATCGAGGACCTGAAGCTGCGCGGAACCCTGTCCCACGACATCCGCGCGCCGAACCTGGGGGAGCTGTTCGCCGGCGGCACCGCGCGGTCGAACAACGTGCTGATCGGGACCACCTCCTACGCCTATGTGCAGAACGCCACCGGCAACACCGCCCTGAAGCCGGAGATCGCGGACAGCTATAATGTCGGCTTCGTGCTGACGCCGCGGTTCCTGGCCGGGTTCAGCATGGCGATGGACTACTACCGGATCAAGATCGAGAAGGCGATCGGCCAGCTGACGCCGCAGGAGGTCGCCGACCTCTGCTATCTGCAGAACGATCAGGCCCAGTGCGCCAACATCATCTTCACCGATCCGGCCAGGGGACTGGCCGGCGGCATCCGGACCATCAACCTGAAGCCCTTCAACTTCGCCAACCAGCTGGCGAAGGGCCTGGATATCGAGGCCACCTACCGGCTGAACCTCGAGGATGTGGTGTCCGGCCTGCCGGGAAGCCTCACCACGCGCGCGATGATCACCCACTACATGACCAAGTATGAGAACCGCGGCATCGGCATCCCGACCGAAACCGCGGGCTCCATCGAGCTGCCGGACTGGCTCTATCGCGCCAGCGCCACCTACCGGAACGAGCCGTGGACCTACAGCCTGGTGGCCCGCGGGGTGAGCAAGACCAAGCTCGACAACTCCTTCGTCGAGTGCGTCAGCGGCTGCCCGTTGTCGACCCTGGCCAACCAGACCATCAACGACAACACCGTCCCCGGCGCGCTTGTCTTCGACCTGGCCATCGGCTGGGACTTCGAGGCCATGGGGACGACTGGCACCTGGCAGGTCTCGGTGCGCAACATGTTCGACAAGGACCCGCCCAACGTGGGCAACCTGACCTCGAGCGCGTCGACCGCGGCCTTCCCGCAAAGCAGCCGCTACTTCGACCAGCTGGGTCGCCTTTACAAGCTCAGCCTCGAGTTGAGCTTCTAGAGCACGAAGCGATCAGACGTAATCGCCTGATCGCTCAATTCGCACACCCTGGCGCAAGGAGGGCGTCGCGAAAGGCCTTGCGCCAGGGTGGGCGGGGAGCAACCGGCCATCGGGATTCCAGGTTGGCGAAGCAATCCGCCAGCCTGTCCCTGCTTCTGGGGCGGCGCCATCCGGCTATCGCCCCGCCGGAAGGGGCGAAGCGGCGGTCGACGGATCAGACGGGCCTGGAGATTGCCCGCCAGCGCGCGATGACCTCAGGCGGCGTAGCTGGCCTTTCCGCCCACAACGGTCTGGACGATCTGGATGTCCTTGATCTTGTTCGGATCGACGGTGTGGAGGTCGTCGGCGAGGATCACGTAGTCGGCGAGCTTGCCGGGGGTGATGGAGCCCTTGATGGCCTCCTCCATGGTCCCATAGGCGCCGTTGAAGGTATGGACCTTCAGCGCCTCGTCGATGGTGATCCGCTGGTTCGCGCCCCAGGTCTTGCCTTCCCAACCGGTGCGGGTGACGACGCCCTGGATGCCCATAAGGGGCGGGAAGACCCCGGCTCCGAAGTCCGAGCCCGCGCAGGCCGGCACACCCGCGTCCAGGAGGGTGCGGAAGGCCATCATCCGGCTCATCAGCTCTTCCCCATAGAACTCGAACTTGTCGGAGTTGAAGTAGAGGTAGGTGTTGAACAGCGTCGGCGTCACACTCTGCGCCTTCAGCCGCCGCACGAGGTCGTCGTTCACCAGGCTGCAGTGGGTGATCTTGGGCCGCAGGTTCTTCATCGGCACGATCTTCTGGGCGTGTTCAAAGGCCAGCAACGCCTGGTTGATGGTGACGTCCCCGTTGGCGTGAATGTTGGGCCGGATGCCGCCCTTCTGGATCATCGCGCACCAGGCGTTGACCTGGTCCTGTGTCTCCTTGAGGTTGCCCTTGTAGTTGGTGCCCGGGAACACCACGCTCATCGCCATCGTCCGCTCGGACAGCGAGCCGTCTGTGGATCGCTCAGCGGTGCCGCCGAATCGGATCCATTCGTCGCCGAAGCCGGTCATCACCCCGGCCTTCATCATCGGCTCCCACATATCGACATAGCATTCGTAGTTCACCCGGTGCAGCAGTCGGCCGTCGGCCCGGATCTCCTCGAGGGCGCGCAGGTCCCCGCCCTGGTGGCAGACCCCAGTCAGGCCGAACTCCACGAACTTCTTGGATATGAACGCGGCGCCCTCCCGCTCGCGCATGGCGGCCACCTCCGGGCTGCTGGCCACCGCCTTGCCGACGCCGTTGAAGATCAGCCGGCCGTTGTCGGTGATGCGTCCGTTGAGCTCGCCGTCCGGGAACTTGTCATAGGTGCCGCCCTGGACGTTCGGCGTGTTCTTGGTGAGGCCCGCCATCTGCATGGCCTTGGAGTTGTAGAAGGAGGTGTGGCCTCCCCGGTGACGCACCACAACAGGGTGGGTCGTCGAGACCTTGTCCAGGTCTTTCACGTTCAGGGGACGACCATCGGTGGTCTTTATGTCGTCGTAGAACAGGCCCGTGACCCAGGTGTCCGGCGGCGTCTGCGCGGCGCGCGCCTTGAGCTTGGCGATGATGTCGGAGATCGTCGACTTGGCGATGCCGTACGGGTCGCCCACCACAACCTCGTACAGGAGGCTCTTGCCGTCGGCGTGGATATGGCCGTCGATGAATCCCGGGACAACGGTCATGCCCTTGGCGTCGTATGTACGGGTCTTCGGCCCGATCAGCGTCCTGATATCGTCATTGGACCCGACAGCCATGAAGTAGGCGCCCTTGACCGCGAAGGCCTGGGCCTTGGGGAGGGCCTCGTCCACCGTGTAGACGCGCGCGTTCCATACGACGAGATCGGCCTTGTCGGCGTCCGCGGCGAGGGCCCGATCGGCCAGGCCGGAGCTGGTGAGGGCCAGGGCGCTGGCCCCCAGATTCATGAAATGGCGGCGGCTATGGAAGGCCATGATCGGATCCCTTCGGAGACAACTTGCGTAGCCCGCTCGGCTTGCGACCGGGGAGTGATGGCTACTGAGCCTTGGCGCCTCTTCCGTACAGGGGCTTGCCGGGCGTTGCGCCGGTGTGCTCCCCCTGGTCGATCACCACGACGCCGTTCACCAGCACGAAGTTCACGCCGACCGGATAGGACTTGGGCTTCTCGTAGGTGGCGGTGTCCTTCACGGTCTTGGGATCAAACACCACCACGTCGGCCCAGAAGCCCTCGTGCAACTGGCCGCGATCGGTGAGGCCAAGGATCTGTGCCGGCAGCGAGCTCATCTTGCGCACCGCGTCCTCAAGGGTGAGGTTGCCCGTGTCCCGGACATAGTGTCCCAGCACCTTCACATTGGTGCCGAATGCGCGCGGGTGGGGGAAGCCGGGCTCATCCAGGTTCACGGCCCCCGCATCGCTGGAGATGGCCACCCAAGGCTGGCGCATGACCATGCGGACGTTGTCCTCGGACATGGTGTGGTAGACGCCGCCAATACGGCCGCCGGCCTCCGCCATCAGTTTCAGGCAGGTGTCGACCGGGTCGGCGTCGCCGCGCAGCTTGGCGATCTCGGCCAGTCGCATGCCCTCGTACTTCTTGTGCTCCGGGATGGGCGCGCGCGTGTAGGTTATGCCGGCAGGCCCGCCGTGCTCAGCCATCCAGTCCTTGAAGTCCTTGTCGGCCTTGATCTTCTTTTGGATGGCCGGATCCTTCAGCATCTTCGCGAAGGCGTCCGGCCCCTTGGCGCGCGCCCAGTCGGGGAAGAAGACGCTCCAGGGGTGCTGCATCGCCGTGTAGGGATACTGGTTGACGGTAACGTCGATGCCGGCCGCGCGCGCGGCGTTGATGCGATCGATGTAGTGCTGCTGCTTGTCCCACAGCGCCTCGCCGCGGACCTTGTAGTGGAAGATGTGGATCGGGACCTTGGTCTCCTGGGCCAGCCGAAGCATGAAGTCCAGCTCCTGGTCCTGCTCGAAGCCTTCGCTGCCCTGGTGGGAGGAGACGTTGCCGCCGTAGTCGCCGACCACCTGCGCGAGCGCGATGACCTCATCGGGGAACTTCGGCCCGCCGCTTTCGAAGCGCAGCACCATCCCCCACGCACCCTCTTCCATGGAGCGCGCCATCAGGGCCTTCATCGTCTCCAGCTGGGCGGGCGTGGCCGGCGCCGTGGAATAGCCCAGGGCGACGAGGCGGATCTGCTCGAAGGAGGCGTGCGAGATCAGGTTCATGGCCGTGCCCTGGCGTTTCACCCGGTCGAAATAGCCGGTGAAGGTCGTCCAGTCGGAAACCACCCCATCGCCCCGCCACGGCGGCAGTCCATCCAGCGGCGCCACGCTCTGGCTTTCCCCGAGGACGTCGAGCGTCACGCCCTGGCGGACTTTGCTCTCCGCTTTGGGGTCCTTGAGGATCGTGAGGTCCGTGTGCGTATGCAGGTCGATGTAGCCTGGGGTGACGATCTGTCCCGTGGCGTCGATCAGGCGCTTGGCGGTGGCTTTCGGCATGATCCCTATGCGGGCGATCTTGCCGTCCTTGACGCCGACGTCCCCGCCGAACCAGGGATTGCCCGTCCCGTCGACGATATGGCCGTTCCTGATCAACACGTCGAAGTCCTGGGCCTGCGCCGGCAGGGCCGTCAGCGTCAGGGTGCTCACCGCGATCAACAGCGCCTTCGCCGCGGTTGACGGGGCTCTGCCCCCCGGTCGCCCGCAGGGGTGGAACACGCTCCATGCAAGCGTTTGGAGTTCACCCAGCATGTTGCGCCCTTCTCTCTGCGATCGACCGGCCTACGTAAAATCAACCTTCAAGGCGACGGTATCCCGACGCGGGCGGCGGAAGAATCCTCCCACCGCTCCACGCCTGATCTGCCGCCCCTAACTCACTGTCGGTCAACGGCGTGTCCGCGACCGACATCGGCTTACCCGTGACGACTACATCTCTATCTCGATGCTGATCTTGAAGGTCCGCCCGAGCTGGTCGTAGATCCGCAGGGTCTGCGGGAACGCCGCGGTGCTGGCGCTGGACTCGCTCGGCAGGTGCTGGTGCACCGTGTTCGGCGGATCCTTATCCAGCAGATTGCGGATCGCGAACTGCAGCTGAGCCTTCTTTCCGGCCACTTCGAAGTCGCGCGAGATGGCGGTGTCGATCCACCAGGCGCCGGGCAGGCGATTGTCGTTGATGGTCCGGTGCTCGGCGGTGGACGCCGGGCAGGCGCTGGCGCATTCGACGTAGGAGTTGTCGACCTTCCCGGAGCTGATGCCTCGGGCCACCAGGTTGAAGTTCCACATGTCGACGGCGTAGTTGGCCATAAGTCGATAGTTCCAGTCCGGCTGGCTGCGCGAACCGGCATCGTCCCTTGCGAAGCTTCCGGTAATGCCACGATCGGTGACGTTCTCGATGTAGTGGGTGACCATCCCCCGCAGGGTCAGGGTGCCCGCAGCGCCCTGAAGGAACTGGTCGAGCTCGGTGCGATAGGTCGCCTCGAGGTCGATTCCGCTCAGATCCTGCTTCGCGAAGTTGAACGGCTTCAGGTTGATCCGGCTGATGCTCACCGGGAGCGCCGTGACGCCACCCCCGCCGACCCGAGGTCCGATGATATTGGCGCACTGCGCGGCGTTGCCCTCAAGGTAGCAGAGGTCAGCCACGTCCTGCGGCACCAGCGAGCCGATCGCGTCCTTGATACCGATCTTGTAGTAGTCGATGGCGAACGTCAGGCCGGGCGCGAACTGCGGCGTGATCACCGCGCCGATGTTGTAGCTGTCGGCCACCTCCGGCTTGAGGTCCGGATTGCCGGTCGCGAACTGGACGTAGGCGAACGAGGTGTTGTTGATCGTCACCGCATTGCTGCGGCCGGTGCCGGCGGCGAACAGTTCGTCGAGGTTCGGCGCGCGGATGTCACGCGACAGCGTGCCGCGCAGCTTGACGTCCGGGATAACCTGCCAGGTCGACCCGACCTTCCAGGTGAACACGCCCCCGGAGGTGCTGTAGTGGGTGTAGCGGCCAGCGCCGTTGATCGCCAAGCCCTCGATGATCGGCGCTTCGAGCTCGATGAAGCCTTCCTGGACGGTGTATTTGCCCTTGTTCGCCAGGTAGTTCCCAGCTTCCCAGCCCTGGTTGGTGCAGGGAATTGGCTTGCCGTCGGTGCCACGCGTCAGGCCGGCGGGGTTCGTCACGCAGGCGGGATCAGAGGTGACGATGGTCCCGGCGGGCCCGAACTCGGGCGGCACGAAGCCGTCGATCTTCTCTTCCCGCGCTTCCGCGCCGAACGCGACCGCCACCGCCCCGGCCGGAAGGTCGAAGATGTCACCGGAAAGGGTGAGGGCCGCGACGGTCTGGGTGATCTCCTGCTTTCGGTAGGCATTGTCATAAACGATATACTTGAACGCCTCCGGGGTCAGAGCCCCGACCGTGCCCAGTCGGTTGAGCGGCACGCAGCCGTTGGTCGGACTGGCCAGGGTTGAGCGGCAGACGATCCGTCCCGCGGGAATCCCCGCGGCG
This sequence comes from Caulobacteraceae bacterium, assembly GCA_947474775.1. Lineage (GTDB taxonomy): Bacteria > Pseudomonadota > Alphaproteobacteria > Caulobacterales > Caulobacteraceae > Phenylobacterium. The sequence goes on from CANJKG010000078.1 coordinate 8,116, forward strand.
TTGCCCGCCGGCGCCACGACCGCGTCCTGCGCCTGTGCGAGGCGGTAGTTGCTGTAGGTGTTGATCAGCTCCTCGTTCGCCTTGGCCTGGCCGCGCTGCACATAGGCGTCCCAGTTCCAGTCGCGTTCGAAGGCGTTGAACTTGCCCTTGGCGCCCGCGACCATACGGGTGACCGCACGCTCGTTGTTGGCGCCCCACGTCGGCCACCCAAAGTTGGAAGTGCCGATGACGATGCTGCTGCCCGCTGGCAGTTGCGAGCGAATCTCCGGAGGCAGATAGGCGTTGTCAGCCTGAAGGCGCACGTTGTTGATGTTGGCGTGCGTGATGTAATAGTTGAGGCCGATGAACTTGTTGTACGAGGCCTGCGCGAAGACCTGGATGTTGTCGGAAACCTCATACTCGACCCGACCGAACAGGCTGTCACGGATCTCGCCCGGCAACAGCGAGCCGGAGCCGAAATAATTGCTTCCGGTGTACTGCCAGTCGCCACCGATCATCCACTGGCCAAGCCGCTGACCGAACGCCAGGTTGTTAACCGTGGCGAAGCCCGTCGTCGGATTGACCGGCCCGAAATACTTGCCCAGCACCGAGGCGGGACCTTGGGTGATCAGGCCGCCCGGCGCGGTCTGGGCGGGACCGATGTTGTACCCGGCATAGAATTCCGGCTGGCCGTTGCCGGCGACGTAGGCCGGGTTGCGGATGCCGAAGAAGCCGACTTCGTTCCAGGCGCGCGGAATATCGTGGATGCCTTCGGTGCGCGCATACTCCGCACTCGCCAGGACGCGCAGCTTCCCGTCCAGGAACCGTTGGCCGGCCGTCAGGCTGAACTTGTAGTTCTCGCCGTCGCCGTAGGTGGTCTCCCCGTACTCCGCCTTGAACTTGAGCCCTTGGTAGTCGCGGTTGAGGATGAAGTTGATCACCCCGCCCACGGCGTCGGACCCGTAGGCCGCCGAGGCGCCGCCGGTGACGATGTCGACCCGCTGCACCAGGCTCTGCGGGATCGTGTTGATGTCCACGACGCCGGTCGAGGTGGAAACGACGGACCGCTGCCCGTCCACCAGCACCAGGGTGCGGTTGATGCCCAGGTTGCGCAGGTTGACCGCGTTGATGCCGGCGAGGCCTCCGCTAAGCGAAGCCGAGGTTGACGCGGGCGTGCTGGACCCGGCGATGGCCGGGAGTGTGTTGACGAAGTCAGCGAGGTTGGCCGGGGCCTGGGCCTCGATTTCGGCCGCGCCCACGACGCTCACCGGCGTCGGGGCGGTGTAGCCGTCGCGCACGATGCGCGAACCGGTGACGACCACCTCTTCGAGCGAGGCGCCTTCGCCCGCGGCCACCTGGGCCACGGCGCCAGGCGCCGCCATAGTCACGGCGAGAAGGCTGACCGTCGCCAGCATCCCGACCCGCGCTCGAGGCGACGAGACCTTGGAAGTTCCCGCCATGATTGTTGAGTATCTGCTCATAGTTATCCCCATACCCCCAGGTAGGGGGGCCATTCGGTCCCCCACCACCGTTTCTATCCCGCGACGTCGTGACGACGCGAATTGACTTCGTCGTTCCCCCGTTGATCAGGGGCGGACGAAGACCTCTTTGCCACCGATGACCGTCCGCAGAACCTTGACGTCCTGGATCCGCATCGGATCGATGGTCAGGATGTCATCGCTGAGGACCACGAAGTCCGCGAGCTTGCCGACTTCAATCGAGCCCTTGGTCTTCTCGTCGAAGGTGAAGTAGGCGGGCTCCAGCGTGTGCATCTGGATCGCTTCCTTCACCGTGACGGCTTCTTCGATTCCGTGAACCTTGCCGTTCCAGCCCACGCGCGTCACGGCGGCGAAGATCCCGCCGATCGGGCCGTAGGGGCCAGCGTCGGACCCGTAGGACACGCGGACGCCGTTTTCGAGCAGGCTGCGGCTCGGATTCTGGCGGTTCTCAGCCACTGGGTCCAAGGCCTCGTCGGCATAGGATCCTAGGGAAAGCAGGAAGCCCGGCTGGCTGGCCACGTTGATGCCCAGCTTGCCCATCTTCTGCATGGTCGCCAAGGGCGGCTGCGCGGCCACGTGGTGCATGTAGTGCCGGTGGTCGGCCCGGGGCTTGGCGGTGAGGACCTTCTCAATTTCGTCCGCCACCATGCGCACGGCGCCGTCACCCATGGTGTGGATGCCCAGCTGCCATCCGAGCTGGTGGGCGTGGTTGGCCACGGCGTAGAAGGTCTTGTCCGGGATGCGGATCTGGCCGTGGAAGCCGGGGCGGTTATCGTATTCCTTGATGGACCAGAAGACCGGCGCGGACAGGCCGCCGTCGATGCTCATCTTCACCGCACCCAGCTTCAGCTTAGGATTGGCGAAGACCTTGCTCCGATCCGTTCCAAAAGCGTCCAGCTCGGCGATCGCCTGCTTGGCGCCTTCCTCGAGATTGGAGTAGCTGTCGTAACCGGGGGACAGCCGCAGCTGCACCACCGCCCGCGGCATGGCCTCGCCATAGCGGTTATAGAACTCATCGACGTTTTTCAGGTCGTTGGGGCGAACGCCAGCGACGTTGATGCTGGTGATGCCAAGGCTCTCCAACTGGGTCAGCAGCGTGCGCCAGTCGTCGAACTTGGCCTCCGTGGTGAAGGCGCCGCCGCGAGACCCGGCCGGCATGGCGTCCCAGATCACCCGGCGCGCGGACTCCAGGATCTTGCCGTTGAGGTTGCCCTCGGCGTCCCGCAGGATTTCACCGCCGGGAAGGTGGGTCTCCTTGGTGACCTTGGCGATCTCCAGCGCCTTGGTGTTGACCAGCAGGGTGTGCGGACCGCGGGCGATGGCCACCGGATGGTCAGGCGCGACGGTGTCGAAATCCTTGAGAAGCGGCTCAGTGCCGTTTGGCCATTCCTCCCGCGGCAGTTCGCCGATGATCCACGTTCCCTTCGGCAACTTTTCCGCCTGGCCCTTCACCGCTGCCAGCACTTTGGGGATCGTGTCGGCGCCCACCAGCCAGGGCACCACCTGGCCGATCATGCTGGAATACTTCCAGTCCATCAGGGGCTCTCCCAGGTGGACGTGGTTGTCGTTGAAGCCCGGCAGCATGGTCTTGCCGCCCAGATCGACGATCCTCGCGCCGGGCTTGGCCAGCGTCTTCATCGCGGCCGTCGAGCCGACGCCGACGATCTTGTCGCCGCTTACCGCGACGGCCTCCTGGATGCTGAACTTCGGGTCAACCGTCACGACCTTGGCATTGACATAGACCAGATCGGCGACCGGCGCCGCCCAGGCGCTAAGAGCCGTCGCTGATACGCTCAGCGCCGTGCAGATGGCGATGGCAGCCTTGGACATATTTCCCCCAAACTTCTGATCCGTACTCAACGTACGCGAAAACACCGGCCTAGACCGGAACGAACTTCCGCCCACTCCAAAGATGGCACCAAGGTGCAAAAACGACGTCATACGGTGCACGAAATACACCAAAGGCGTGAGGCTTTGAATATGTCAATTGACGACGCGCGCCAGCCGGGCGGCCAACGCCCAGAATGCCTAGAAAATGGGCGGCCACGCGCCCGCAGGCGGAGGCTTTCGCAAGAGAATCGGCGGTGGTCATGCGGCGCCTGGACGCCGGTGACGCAGCACCATGAAGGCCAGGGCGATCACCACGATGGGGATCAGGCTTGCATAGAACTGGCTGGCGAGGTCCGGGGTGAAGGCCATGGCCAGCAGAACCGCGATCATGCCGACCACGGCCGTGATCGCACCCCACGGATGGAACCACATCTTCACCGTCAGCCGCTCGGGCGCTTCCTTCTCGAGCCGCGCGCGCAGGCGCAACTGTGAGACGGCGATCATCAGGTAGATCGCGATCATGGTCGCGCCGGACGCATTCACCAGGAAGGCGAACACGCGCTCCGGAGAGAGGACCGAGCACGCCAGCGCCCCATAGCTGAACAGACTTCCCACCAGAATGGACCGGGTCGGAACGCCCCGACGATTGACAGTCACCAGGGCCTGCGGCGCATCGCCCTTCGCGGCGAGGGCGAACAGGACGCGCGAGGTGACGTAGAGGCCGGAGTTGAGGCAGGAAAGCACCGCCACCAGCACCACGGCGTTCATGATCAAGGCCCCGCCAGGAACGTTGATCGCCGCGAGGACCGTCGCGAAGGGGGAGACGCCGGGGATGATCGTCGTCCAGGGCACGGCCGCCACGATCACGGCGATGGACAGGATTATAGAAGATCGCGATGCGCAGGGCGACGGTGCTGGTCATCCGCGCCACCACCTTGCTGGGCTCGGCCGACTCCGCCGCCGCGATGGTGGCTATCTCGGCGCCCACAAGGGCGAAGATCACACTGGTCACCCCGCCGAGGACAGGCCACAGCCCCTTGGGCATGAAGCCGCCATGGGCCACGAGGTTGGAGAAGGTCGGGCCGGTGGGGGAGGTCACGCCGAACACGAAGAGCCCGGCGATCAGGATGAAGACCATGATCGCGGCCACCTTTATGGACGAGAACCAGAACTCGAACTCCCCGTACGAGCGCGTCGAGAGCAGGTTCACGCCCGTGAGCGCGGCCATCAGCGCGACGCCTATGGCCCATACGGGCGCGCCTGGGACC